>JAPKZE010000069.1 GCA_026393955.1 Candidatus Aminicenantota bacterium | reverse complement strand
ATCTTGGCGTAATCGGCCTTGGCCTCGATGTCCCCCTCCATGTGATAGTCCTCGGTCGTGCCGCAGAAGAACCACACGCCCGGGATGCCGTAGCGGACATAGGGGTACTGATCGCTGCGGAAGAAAAAGCGGTCGGGGTGGGCGGGGCTCTCATACTTATAGTCGAGGGTCAGGCCCGGTCCGGGCCGCCTGTTCATCGCCTGGATGCTGGCGTCGAGCTCGGAGCTGAGCTTGTTCGAGCCAATGAGATAGAGCTGGTCCGTGGCGTTCCGCGAGATCATATCCAGGTTGAGATTGGCGCTGATGCGGTCGACGGGCACAGGGCAGTGCTGGACGAAATAATAGGAGCCGACGAGCCCCCTCTCTTCGGCCGTGTTCCAGACGAAGATGACGGACCGCTTGGGCCGCCGGATCAGGAGGGCCTCGGCGATCTCGAACATGCCCACGACCCCCGAGATGTTGTCGTCCGAGCCGGGGAAGATCCGGCCGTCCCGCGGAGGATTGTGATCATGATGCGAGCTGATGGTGAGATACTCGTTCCGGAGCGCGGGATCGGCGCCTTCTAGCCAGGCCACGACGTTGGACGACTTCGCCCGCCGCGTCGCGGCGGAGATCTCGATCTCGAGACGGCGACCCGCCACCCTCTTCGCGGCGACGGGCTTTCCCTCCCTGAGGGTCGCGGACATCCGGGCCAGGTCCTCCGAGGCGCATCCGAGCATCGCGGCGCCCGCCTCGTGCCGGACCTCGACCTGGAGGAATGGGGCGGCCGGCCGCGGCGGCGCCGGCGAGGCCGTGGTCACGACGTCGGGGAAATCGAGCTTTTCGGGCAGATCGAACGCCAGGCCTTTGTCCCTGAGCCGCGCCTCCCGCTCCTCGGCGACGATCGTGACGACCGCCGCGGCTCCCCTGTCCCTGAGGATGCCGGCGCGGCCGTAGAGAAGCCGGCGGTTCTCGGCCGGCTTGAGCGGATGCGCGTCGGGCAGCGTCGCCTCGAGGAGGACGGCAACCTTGCCCTTGACGTCGAGGCCGGCCAGATCGTCCCAGCCGAGCTCGGGGGCGCTCAGCCCGTAGCCGAGAAAGACGATCTCCCCGGCGGCCTTCCCGGCCGCAAACGCCCGTCCGACGGTCGCGTCCGCGGGAAAAGCGAAGGTCCGTTCGCGTCCGGCCGCGCTCAGGCGCAGCCGGGATGCCCCCGGCACGACCGTCGTGACGTCGACCGGGACGTCCTGGTAGTAGGAGCCCCCGGGCAGGAGGGGCTTGAGGCCGATCCGCTCGGCCGTGAGGGCGATGTATTCGGAAGCGATGTCGAGCTCGGCCGAGGGCGTGCTCCGGCCCCGGAATTCCGCCGAACCGAGGAATCTCTGGGAGAACTTCATGTCCTCGGCCCGGATGGAATCCAGGGCCTTGGACGGGCCGCCGGAGCAGGACGACAAGATGACGGCCAGACAGGCCGCCGCGATCGGGAACGAAGTCCGGCCGTTTCTCATGAGCGCCTCCTCTATCTGGTTTTCGTCACTCTAGGTAGCTTATCGGGTCGCGGTTGTCAAACGGGACCCTGAAAACTCCCGGGACACGATCCCTTTTCCGGACTCCGGGGGGATTGCTTTCCGTCCCGGCTGGGATATAATCCCCCTCTTTAACGCCCGGATGAGAGGTCTCGCATGAACATCTGGAAGACCAAAACCCCGGCTCAGATCGCCGACGCCGCCGAACACACCCAGCTCAAGAAGAATCTGACCGCCGTCGACCTGGCCGCCCTGGGCATCGGGTCCGTCGTCGGGACGGGCATCTTCGTGGCCACCGGGCAGGGCGCCCAACTGGCCGGACCCGGGGTGCTGCTCTCGTTCATCATCGCCGCCGTGACCTGCGGCTTCTGCGCCCTGACATATTCGGAGCTGGCCTGCATGTTCCCCGTCGCGGGCTCCACGTACTCCTACTCCTACGTCGCCTTCGGCGAGGTCATCGCCTGGATCATCGGCTGGGACCTCATGCTCGAATACCTCGTCGCCGCGAGCGCCGTGGCCTCGGGCTGGTCGACGACCTTCATCGGCCTCATGCAGAGCCTCGGAACCTGGGTCAAGGCCCATGGCCTGCCTTGGGTCGAGCTGCCCAAGGCCTTCCTGACCCCGCCCATCACGACGGTCAACGGCAAGATCGTCCTGTCCGGCGGCATCGTCGATGTCCCGGCCATCGTCATCACCCTGCTCATCACCTGGGTCCTCTACATCGGCATCCGCGAGAGTGCCAAGATCAACAACATTATCGTCGTGGTCAAGATCATCGTCATCCTCCTCTTCGTCGTCCTCGGCCTAGGCCACATCAGCCTGGCCAACCTCCAGCCCCTGATGCCCTTCGGCTGGAAGGGCGTCATGGCCGGCGCGGCCATCATCTTCTTCGCCTATATCGGCTTCGACGCCGTCTCCACGGCGGCCGAGGAGACCAAGAACCCCAAACGGGACGTTCCCCTCGGGTTGATGCTCTGCCTGGGTGTTGTCATCGTCCTGTACGTCTCGGTCGCCTTTGTCTTGACGGGCATCGTCCCCTACAAGCTGATCGACGTCGGCAACGCTTTGCCGGCCGCCCTTTCCCGGATCGGGATCCAGTGGGGAGGGGCCATTGTCGCCACGGGGGCCATCATCGGCATGGTCTCAACCCTGCTGGTCACACTTTACGGCCAGATCCGCATCTTCATGGTCATGGCCCGGGACGGCCTCCTGCCCCCGGCTTTCGCCAAGGTCCACCCCAAGCACCAGACCCCCCACCTCTGCACCTGGATCACGGGCAGCGTCACGGCACTCATCGCCGGGCTCTTCCCCCTGCCGATGATCATCGACCTCTGCAACATCGGCACGCTTTTCGCCTTCGTTCTCGTTTCGGTCGGGGTCATCCTGTTAAGGAAGACACAGCCCCAGGTCGAGCGGAAGTTCAAGACACCGGGCATGCCGTTCACGCCGCTCATCACGGTCGGATTCTGCTTCTACTTGATGTACAGCCTCCCGAAAGTGACCTGGTTCCGGTTCGGGATCTGGATGGCGGCCGGCCTGGCGATCTACTTTATGTACAGCGTCAGGCACAGCAAGCTGCAGAAGACCGCCTGAAAATAGATCTCCGAGTCGGAGGAGCTAACGCCTTATCCGGCCAGGCCCTCCGACCGTTAGGGAAAAGCGGGAAACGGCTTTTCCTTCCAATGCGAAAAGGAGAACATCATGAGCTCATCTCTGCGTCCCCGCCTCAAGTTCACAGTCGTCGCCCTTCTCCTCCTGACCCTCGCCCTCGCCCTCGGCTTCTCCCCTCTCCTGGCCCAGGAAACTCAGGAAGACCGGAAGGCTAAGGAGGAAAAGGAGAAGCAGGCCAAGATCACCGAGGAGATCCTGGTCATCGGCAAGTCCCCCAAGGACGTCCCGCTGGCCACGGTCACGTCCGTGACCTCGACCGACATCGACAAGCTCAAGCCCAGCGATCTCTCCGACGTCCTCAAATTCGTGCCGGCCGCCTATGTCACCTTCGGCGACAAGGACACGTACACCCTGAAGCTGCGGGGCGTGGGGGCCAACCGCATCGCCCTCTTCGTCGACGGCGTCCCCGTATACGAGCCCTATTTCTCGACCTTCGACCTTAAGACCGTTTCGGCCGGCGGCATCGACACCGTCCAGGTGACCAAGGGGCCTTCCTCCGTCCTCTACGGCCCGAACACGCTTGGCGGCCTGGTCAACGTCATCACCAAACGGCCGTCGGCCCGGCCCGCGCTGTCGCTGACGGCGAGCTACGGGGATTTCGACACCAAGGGCCTTGGGGCCGACGGATCGTACAGCTGGGACAAGTTCTCGCTCGCGGCCAACGTCCTTTATCAGGCGTCCGACGGATTCAGCTATCCCGACCCGGTGACCGGCGAGTCCACCGGGCGGGACAACAGCGACTACGAGCGCTTCAATCTCAACGCCAAGCTCTACTACACGCCGTCGACCAAGACCGAGATCATGATCAACGGCGGGACCTACCAGTCCGCGTACGGCATGCCCCCGGCCCTCGAGGTCCAGAG
>JAPKZE010000303.1 GCA_026393955.1 Candidatus Aminicenantota bacterium | reverse complement strand
AGCCTCTGGGCCGAGGAGAAGGGCTTCAAGGGCTTTTCGATCGGCCTCAGCTGGGACCCGCAGGAGCAGGGCTGGGTCCAGCGGCAGTCCTGGAAGTACGAGATCGGCTGGGCCGGGCAGAACGTCTCGCTGGCCAACTCGATGCTCCAGGATTATCTCCTGTCGAAGGAGCGCGTCTCGCTCGACAAGGGCATCCAGTGCCTCGATACTTGGCTCAAGAACGCCCGGCTCCCGAACGGTCTCTTCCGCTGCCACTACGACTACCTCATCGGGCTCGAAGACCCCAAGAACGAGGTCCAGGACGCCTGCAACCTCGGCCACGCCGCCCAGGGCTACTTCGAGGCCTACGACCTGGCCGCCCGGTGCGGCCTGAAGCGGCCCGAGTACCGGACGGCGGCGCTGGCCGTCTGCGACTTCGCCCTGAAGGCGCTGCGGGCCGACGGGCGCCTCGGCAAGGCCTGGAAGAACGACGGCAAGCTCGTCGATCCGGAAGGGACGATCGGCGCCTTCCTCATTCCGCCGCTGGTCACGGCTTTCCGGGCGACCCACAAGGCCGCCTATCTCGAGGGGGCCGAAAAAGCCTACGCTTTCTACATCGGGGAGTTCGTCAAGAACGGCTTCACGACCGCCGGCGCCCTCGACACCTACTGCATCGACAAGGAATCGGCGACGCCGCTCCTCAAGGCGGCCCTCGAGCTCTACGACGTCACCGCCAAGCCCCAGTATCTCAAGTGGGCCGAGGACGTCTCTTATTATCTGGCGACATGGCAGTGGCACTACAGCGTGCCTTTCGCCGAGGGGACCGTGCTGCGCGAGATGGGCTACGACACCTACGGCGGCACGGCCGTCTCGACCCAGCATCACCATCAGGACCCTTACGCCCTGATCATCGTCAACGACTGGATCAAGCTGGCCCGGCTCACCGGCAAGACCGTCTGGCGGGAGCGGGCCATCGCGGCCTGGGCCAACGGCACCATCGGCATCTCGGGCGGCGACCTGGTCGTTATGGGCAAGAAGCGGCCCTACGGCAGCCAGGACGAGGGCTTCCTGCACACGCGCTGGCTCCAGCCGTTCGCCGTCAGCCAGTGGCTGGTCGCCTGGCCGACCGCGTTCCGTCTGGAAACGCTCCGCCAGAATCCCAACTGGTCCGTCTTCAATAAAGACTAAGAAAAAAGAAGGGACCTGGTCTTCGCAAAACTGGACCCGGCAGCCTCTTTGCGAAGACCAGGTCCCTTCAGCGCAGAAGATGGAGGCGCGAAGATGAGGATGTCCGGGAGGAAGATGATTGTCGCCGCCCTGGCCGCGGCCTGTCTTGCAGGCGCGGCTTGCGGCCCGCGGGCGTCGAATAGGGTCGACCCCCGGACGCCGCCCGCGCCGCTCTACCGCGACCCGGTCTTCGACGGCGCGGCCGACCCTTCGCTCGTCTGGAACGACCAGGAGCGGGCCTGGTGGGTCTTCTACACCAACCGGCGCGCGAATGCCCCCGACGCCCAGGACGGCGTCCGCTGGTGCCACGGTACGGATATCGGCATCGCCTCGTCGGCCGACGGCGGCCGGACCTGGACCCACCGCGGCACGGCCAAGGGGCTCGAGTTCGAGGCGGGCCGCAACACCTTCTGGGCGCCCTGTCTCGTCGAGCACGGCCGCACCTATCACATGTTCCTGGCGTACATCCGGGGCGTGCCCGCCGATTGGAGCGGCGACCGGCACATCGTCCACTATACGAGCCGCAACCTCGTCGATTGGAAGAACGAGGGCATCATCCCGCTCAGCTCGGAGCGGGTCATCGACGCCTTCGTGTATGCCAGGCCGTCCGGCGGCTGGCGGATGTGGTACAAGGACGAAGCCAACGGCTCGCACATCTACGCGGCCGACAGCGAGGACCTGTTCAAATGGACCGTCGCCGGGCCTGTCATCACCGGCAAGGCCCAGGAAGGCGCGGCGGTCTTCCGGTGGAAGGGCTCCTACTGGATGCTCGTCGACCGCTGGCGGGGGATGGGCGTCCTGCGCTCGAACGATCTCGCGAATTGGACCGAGCAGGAGGAGGGCATCCTCGGCGTCCTGGGAAAACGGCCCGACGACGGCGACATCGGCCGCCACGGCGAGGTCCTCGTCCAGGGCCCCGAAGCCACCCTCTTCTACTTCACCCATCCGTTCGGGCCCAAGGCCCACACGGAGCCGGGGAAACATCGCTCGTCTCTCCAGGTCGCCCGGCTCGAGATCACGGACGGGCGGCTCGTCTGCGACCGCGACAGGCCGTTCCCGCTCGAACTCGGTCCGCCGAGCGGCTTCCGGCCCGAGAAACGGTTGGAGAGCCCGCTCGGGCTCGAAACG
>JAPKZE010000165.1 GCA_026393955.1 Candidatus Aminicenantota bacterium | reverse complement strand
ACAGGGGCCCATTCCTTGATAAAGCGCCCGCGGTTGCCCAGGTGGACTTCCAGAATATGGGTGGAGACGAAATCCCCGGCACCGGCGAGGACATAGGCCCAGCGCTCGCCGAGGAGCGGGTGCGGCGGATCCCCTGCGGCGTCGGGCACGAGATAGGAGCCGCGGCTCTTGCCGCCGCGGGCGAGGTATTCGTCGATGGCCTCGAGCTAGATGGCGGGGGTCCGGGCCATGTCGATGGCCTTGAAGCCGTGCGCGAGGCCGCTGGCGGAGGGGACGCGCATTTCGCGCCTAGCCCTCAGCCAGAGCTCGCGGGCCCGGGCCTTTTCGGCGCCGGCCTCGGCCGGCCGCCGGACGACCGCGCCGCACGCCGACATCCTCTTCTTCACTTCGGCCAGGCAGGCTTCCGGAGAGAGGCCGCGGCGCTTGCCGCGGCCGAGCATGGCCTCGGCCAGCTCCCACTTCTCCAGACCGGCCGCCCCGGCTTCCCGGGCGAACGCCGCCTCGGGGAGCGGCCGGCCGGCGCGCCTCCGGGCGATGAAGAGAGCCGCCCGGGCGCTCCCGACCTGGCCGGCGTTGAGGGCCGACCCGCCCGGCCGCGTGACGCCGTGCGTGCCGCAGACCTCGCCGACGGGGAAGAGTCCGCGCACGTTCGATTCCCACCAGATCGAGCCGCGGAAGCCGCCGTTGTTGTGCTGGGCGCAGACGGCGATCTCGAGCGGCTCGCGGGCGAGGTCGATGCCGTGGGCCTTGTAGAGGGCGACGGCCGGGGCGTTCATCTTCCGGAGCCGGGCGATCGGCGTCGCCGTCAGGGCTCCGGACCGTTCGAGATAGGCCAAGGCCTCCGGGCCGAGGTGGCGCGGCTCGAAGGGGGCCAGCCGTCCGTCGCCGCGGGGGTCGCCGCGGAAATCGAGGAAGACGCGGCGGCCCTTGACCACGGTCTCCTCGTAGACGAGGAGGTCGACGAGCGACGAGCCGCCGCCCGCGATCTTGCGCGGATCGAAGGGCCATTGATAGCCCTTGAGGAACACGGCCGTGGCCAGCGCCCCCATATCGGGGAAGTAGTCGTTGAGGAACTCCCGCTCGCCGCCGCCCGCCGCGTCCGTCGAGACGTAGCGGGGCACGGCCTGCTGGTAGGTGCCGGAGACGTTCCAGCGGAATTTGACCGAGGCCAGTCCGAACTGGGATTCGGTCAGGTTGTGGGCGGCCGCGCCGGCTTCGAAGAGCAGGCCGTGCGAGCCGGATTGGCTTTCGGGGTAGACCGAGTGTTCGTACATGCCGCCGGGCCCGCCCGTGGCCGCGACGACGTTCACGGCGTTGAAGAGGACGAAGCCGCGCCCCGGCCCGCCGGCCTTGGCGCGGTCGAGGGCCAGGACGCCGATCGCGCGCTTCCCCGGTCCCCTGCCGGCCGTCAGGACGGCGATCGCTTCGTGGCCGTCGTAGACCGGGATGCGCCGGCGCCGGACCTCGGCGGCCAGGGCCTCGAACATGAGCTTCGACGTCAGCGGCCCGGCCGAGGTGGCCCGCTGCCGGGGGTCGTGGTCGGTCTTGTAGCCGACGTACGCGCCGTAGCGGTCGTGGGGGAAGGGGACGCCGAGGCCGGCGAGGTGGAAGAAGGCCTCGACCGAGCCCAGGGCTTCGGCCAGGGCGATGTCGCCGTGCATGGAGCCGCCCGCGGCCAGGTCGCGGGCCATGTCGGCGGCGGAGTCGGGGACGTCGCCGGCGAGAGACAGCTTGTAATAGGTCTGTTTATCCGAGCCGGATTCGGCCGACGCCCCCGCCCCGAAGCGGCCGGTGATGACGGCGATGTCGGTCTGGCCGTGGCGATGGAGGCGGACCGCGGCGTTGAGCCCGGCCGCCCCGCTGCCGATGACGACCGTGTTCAGCGAGCGGACCGGGAACGAGCGGCCGCCGATCCTCACCCGGCCCGTTCTCATCGGGAAGACATCCCCTTCCGGGCCGCGGCGAAGAGCACCGCGAAGGCGGCGAGGAAGACCAGGCCGAAAACGATCCAGGCGTCGGCCGCGAGGAAGAGCACCGCGTAGGAATAGATCCAGAGGAACCCGAAATAGATCCACCAGCGCTTCCCGAAATACAGGAAGCCGATGATGGTCAAGGCAAGGACGGTGAAACCGGCGAGCGCCGCGCGCAGGTCGGAGGTTTGCTGGAGGATGATCACGGCGGTGAACAGGGGCAGGAGCAGCCAGAACTCCCGCCGCTTCTTTTTCGATCCGATGAGCAGGGTCGAGCCGGCGACGGCGGCGGCGAAACCCGCGGTCGCGAGGGCCTGGAGCCACCAGGGCGGTCCGGGCCGGCCTTCGGCCAGCCGCCGGATCTCCGTCATCATCCGTTTTTCCATGATGAAGTGGGCCGCGTCGAGGACCCAGAAGCCGAGGAGCCGGCCGGCGACGCCGGGCAGCTTCTCGGCCCGGCTCCGGGCCAAGAAACGGGTTCCGCCGGCGCCGGTTGGCTCGAGGGCGAAGGTGCCCCAGTTCCTCAGGGTCATGGCCTGGCCCGGCGCGACGAACGGGACCTTCCAGCCGGTGTATCCGTCCTTCTCCTTGACCAGGCCGAACAGGAAGCCGGGCTTGACGCTGCGGATGATGTCCTTGGCCTGGCGGGCCTGCCACTCCGGCCGGACCCGGTACGTATTGTGGATATCGGCGAGCAGGAGATTCTCGAGCCAGGTATAGCTGTAGAAGCCCGCCCGGTCCTGGCCGATCTGGACGATCCAGGGCCAGACCTTCTCGGGCGGCGCTTGGACGGTGACGGCGCGCGTCCCCGAGACCGTGCCGCCGATCCAGGCGTCGTCGCCGAGCAGGGCCCGCGTCTTCTCCTGTTCGGTCGTTCCCCAATGCAGGAACCAGGGCCGGACGGCGAAGTTGTAGGCCGCGATGGCGGCCAGGATGATCCAGAAGGCGGCCAGGGTCCCGGCCAGCCCGGTTCTCTTGACGGTGATCATGGGTTCCTTCCTTCCCGGGCGGCGCCCTTGTATTTGGCATCGCGGACGACGCAGCCGACCCGTTCCTGCCGGCGGAGGAGCGACGAGCAGAGAGAGCAGGTCGTGCAGGCCTTGCGCGGGGACATCCGGCCGCGCTTGATGAGATCGGCGGCGAAGTCCGGATAGGCCAGTGCCCCTCGTCCGAGGGCGAAGGCCGCGCTCCGGCCGGAGGCGACCATGGCCGCCGCGACGCCGGGGCCGAGAGCGCGGAGCCAGGAATATCCCGCGCCGACGACCGCGGCCCGCGGCGACGATAGCTGGATCTCCGCCGCGACGCCGAGATGCCGGGCGACGCCTTCGAGCGGATGCTCCGCGGGGACCGCGCCGCCGGGCACGGGCTGGTCGAACGGCCGGCCGTAATGCGGCCTCCAGGCCGGAATGCCCAACGAAAGCGAGAGGAAACGGACGCCGGCCCGGGCGAGCAGGCCGGCGAGGGCTTTAACCTCGCTGAGGTCGATCCTCCCCGGCTTGTCGGGATCCATGCCGAAGCCATAGGGGAAGGGGACCATATCTGTGGCCGAGAGCCGGCTCGTGACCAGCAGTCCCGGGGCCTCCTCGCGGACGCGGCGGACGATCTCGAGAAGAAGGCGGGTCCTGTTCTGGAACGGTCCGCCGTAGCGGCTGTCCTCCCGGCCGTGGGCGGCCAGTGTTTCCGAGACGAGGTAGCCGTGGCAGGCCTTGATATCGACGGCGTCGAATCCGGCCGAGGCGGCCAGGTCGGCCGCTTCGACGAAGTCGTCCCGGATCGCGGCCAGCTCGCCGTCGGAGACGAGCGGGGCGTCGGGCGGGATGTCGCGGAGAGGATCGAGGTGCGGATTGTTCTGGACGATGAGCGGGCGGGGCGTTCCGTCGGGCCTAGAGAACCGGCCCGAATGGGTCAGCTGGAGGACGAGGAGCGGATCGTGTCCGGGCCCCCAGGCTTTCTTCGCGGCGGCCCGGGTCTCTTCGACGAGCCGGGCGAACCCGCCGAGGCTGCCCTCCGTCAGCAGGAGCTGGGCCGGATTCGAGCGCCCGTCCCTGCGGACGGCCGTGGCCTCGCACCAGATCAGTCCGGCCCCCCCGGCCGCATAACGCCGGTACCTCCGTCGCGTCCATGGGGAGGGTTCACCCGAGCCTTCCGCGTCGGCGCCCTCCATGGGCAGGACGGCCAGCCGGTTCGGCGTGGCCCGGCCTCCGAACGAAGCCTTTTCCAGGAGGATCGCGATATCGTCGCGGCAGGGGATATCGAGCCCGAGACGCTCGGCCTCCGCGCGCAGGTCACCGGCCGAGCCGAGCTGGAATC
>JAPKZE010000028.1 GCA_026393955.1 Candidatus Aminicenantota bacterium | reverse complement strand
AAGTACGGCCTGAAGAGCTTCTTGACCGGAACGAGCTGGTATCCCTCGGAGAAGCTCTTCGGCCTCTGGCCCATGATCGTCGGCTCCCTCTTCGTCACCGCCGGCGCTCTGGTGATCGGCATCCCCTTTGGGCTGGCTTGCGCCATCGTGCTGACGGAGTTCTCCTCGAAGAAGGTCCGGCGCCTGATCAAGCCCGTCATCGAGCTCCTGGCCGGGATCCCGTCGGTCGTCTACGGCTTCATGGGCGTCATCATCCTCGTCCCGTTCATCCGTGAGACCTTCGGGGGACCGGGCCTGTCGGTCCTGGCCGCCTCGATCATCCTGGGCATCATGATCCTGCCGACCATCATCTCCATCTCGGTCGATTCGCTCCAGGCCGTTCCGCCGTCCTACCGGGAAGGCTCGATCGCCCTGGGCGCGACGCGTTGGCAGACGGTCAAGATGGTCCTCTTCCCGGCGGCCCGATCGGGCATCATCGCCAGCATCATCCTCGGCATGGGGCGGGCCATCGGCGAGACCATGGCCACCATCATGGTCGCCGGCAACGCCGCCCAGGTGCCCGGCTCGCTCCTGGCGCCTGTCCGGACCCTGACCTCGAACGTGGCCCTGGAGATGAGCTACGCCACGGGCGAGCACCGCGAGGCCCTCTTCGCCACCGGCGTCGTCCTCTTCGTCATCATCATGGTCCTGAACACGATCGCCAACGCGACTTCGGCCCGGCGAAGGAAGCAGCCGTGAAGCGCCTCGGGCCCCGCCTCGAGGAGAAGGCCGCCCGGACCGGTCTATGGGCCCTGACCCTGATCACGGTCGGCGTCCTCTTGTTCATCATCTTCTATATCCTGCGCCGCGGCCTGCCCGTCCTCAGCCTGGAATTCCTGACGACCAATCCCATGGACATGGGCAAGTCGGGGGGCATCTTTTCGACGGTCGTCGGCACGGTCGCCCTGAGCGTCCTGGCCATCGTCATCGCCGCCCCTTTCGGCGTCGGCACGGCTATCTACCTCACCGAATACACGTGGGGCGGCCCGCTGACCCGGATCATCCGCTTCGGGGCCGAGTGTCTGGCCGGCATCCCCTCGATCATCTTCGGCCTGTTCGGCTTCATCCTTTTCGTGACCAAGCTCAAGTTCGGCTGGTCCATCCTCAGCGGCGGCCTGACCCTGGCCTTCATGCTCCTGCCCACCATCATTCGGACGTCGGAAGAGGCCATCAAGAGCGTGCCGCCGGCCTACCGCTTGGTCAGTTTCTCCCTCGGCAGCACCAAGTGGCAGACCGTGACGCGGGTCGTGCTGCCGTCGGCCCTGCCGGGGATCGTGACCGGCATCGTCCTTAGCATCGGCCGCTCCATCGGGGAGACGGCGGCGACGATCTTCACCGCCGGCAGCGCCCTGCGGATGCCGACCTCGCTCTTCTCCTCGACCCGGACGATGTCCGTCCACTTCTACATCCTGGCCCGGGAAGGGATCTCGATGCCCAAGGCCTACGGCACGGCCGCCATCCTGATCATCGCTATCCTGGGGATCAATATCCTGACCTATTATCTGATGAACCGCTTCATCAAGAAGTACTCATGACGAACGACGTCGTTATCGAGGTCCGGGCGTTCAGCCAGTCTTTCGGGGAGGTCCGCAAGATCCGGGGCCTCGACCTCGATATCCGCCGCAACGAGATCCTGGGCATCATCGGGCCGGCCCGGAGCGGCAAATCGACTTTCCTTTGCGCTCTCAACCGGCTCAACGACCTCGTCCGCGGCTCGCGCCGCGCAGGGACGATCCGGATCGACGGCCGCGACATCTACGGTCCGGACGTCGACGTCGTCGCCCTGCGGCGCAAGCTGGGCATGGTCTTCGCCACACCGGTCCCGCTGCCGCGTTCGATCTACGAGAATGTCGCCTTCGGGGCCCGGCGGGCCGGCCTCCGCGGCCGGCTCGACGCCCTCGTCCGGGACAGCCTCGAAAAGGGGGGCCTCTGGGACGAGGTCAAGGACCGGCTGCACACGAGCGGCCAGAAGCTCTCGGGCGGCCAGCAGCAGCGGCTCTGCCTGGCCCGCATCCTGGCCGTCGCGCCGGAGTTCATCCTCCTCGACGAGCCGACCTCGGGGCTCGATCCCATCTCGACGATGAAGATCGAGGAGTCCCTGCGCCGGCTCAAGAAGGATTACACGATCATCCTCGTCACCAACAACACCAAGCAGGCGGCCCGCGTCGCCGACCGGACGGCCTTCTTCCTCAATGGCGGGCTTGTCGAGGTCGGGCCGACGGCCAAGATCTTCACCGCGCCGGACGACCAGCGGACCGACGATTACCTCCGGGGGAGGTTCGGGTAGGCCCATGGCCATCATCGAAGTCCGCGACCTCGATTTCTACTACGGGAAGTTCCAGGCCCTGAGGAAGATCAGTCTGGACATCGAGAAGAACCGCATCACCGCCCTCATCGGGCCCTCGGGCTGCGGCAAGACGACCTTCCTCCGGTCGCTCAACCGGATGACGGACCTCATCGACGACGTCCGGGTCACGGGGACGGTCCTCATCGACGGGGAGGACATCTACCGGCCCGGCATCGACCTGCTCGACCTCAGGAAGAAGGTGGGCATGGTCTTCCAGCGGCCCAACCCCTTCCCCCTGAGCGTCTACGATAACGTCGTTTACGGGTTGCGCGTCCACGGCCTGCGCGATCCCCGGGCCCTCGAGGCTCGGCTTACCCGCAGCCTCGAGGCCGTCCACCTCTGGGACGAGCTCAAGGACCGCCTGGATGACAACGCCCTCCGGCTCTCGGGGGAACAACAGCAGCGGCTGTGCATCGCCCGGCTCATCGCCGTCGAGCCCGAGATCCTGCTCATGGACGAGCCCTGCTCGGCCCTCGACCTGGCCGCGACGGCCAACATTGAGGATCTCATGGCCGAGCTCAAGAAGCGCTACACGATCCTCATCGTCACCCACAACATGCAGCAGGCGGCCCGCGTCTCCGACGTCGCCGGGTACTTCCTGCTCGGCGAGCTCGTCGAGATCGGCGAGACGCGGCGCATTTTCACCGCCCCGAAGGACTCCCGGACGGAGGACTACATCACCGGCCGGTTCGGCTAGGAACTCAAGGAGGGACGACCATGGACGACCTTCATCTCGACGAGGAACGGACCGACGAACCCAAGGAGGAGCCCCGTAAGGTCTGGGGCCTGGCCGCGGCCATCCTCGTGATCCTGGCCGTCGTGGCCGGGCTCTATTATGTCTTGTTCATGAAGAAGACGGACAAGCCGGCCGCCGCGACGGCCGCCGAGGCGCCCGGGCCGGCCGTGGAGGAGAAGGCCCCGGCCGCGCCGGGCCTCGAGCCCCTCGCGTTCCCCGCGGTCCCGCTCACGGGGAGCGACGCCGCCGTCCGGGAATTCGCCGCGGCCATGTCCGTGGACCCCGAATTCGCGAAGTGGCTCCTGACCAAGGACCTCATCCGCAAGTTCGTCGTCTCGGTCGACAACGTGGCCAACGGCCTGAGCCCGAAGCCGCACATCGACTTCTACGAGCCGGCCGGCGATTTCCGGGTCGCCCGGACCAAGACCGGGACGTTCGTCGATCCGGCCTCCTACACCCGGTACGGGGCCGTCGTCGGGATCATCCAGTCCCTCGACGCGACGGCCGCGGCCCGTCTCTACCGGGCCGTCGACCCGCTCATCCAGGAGGCTTATAACGAGCTCGGCTACCCCGGCGTCGATTTCGACGACACGCTCGTCCGGGCCATGGGGGAGCTCCTGGAGACGCCGGTGGTGGACGGCCCCGTCCGGCTGGAACAAAAGGTCCTGAGCTACGCGATGACCGACCCGGCGCTCGAGGGACTGAGCCCGGCCCAGAAGCAGCTCCTGAGGCTCGGCCCCAAGGGCGTCCAGGCCGCTCACGAAAAGATCAAGGCCCTGGCGGCCGCTTTGGGCATCGCGCCGTCGAAGCTGCCGGCGCCGCGGACCTACGCGACCGCCCCCCGCTAGGGCGGCCGCTCATTTCCAGCGGAACGGGCTGTCTTTCTTGAAGTCGGGGACGAGGTGCTCGTCCGCCCCGAACGGCTCCGGCTGTAGGACGAGGCGGTCGAGCCCGAGGGCCGCGGCCTTCCCGGCGGCCCGGCGGTACTCTTCGGGGGACACGCTTCGCTGGATCTCGGCGGGGGCCTTGAAGCAAGGATGGTACTGGCTCATGAGGCTCAGGCCGATGAACGGCGAGAGGTTCTCCCCGATCCAGTCCAGCAATTCGAGGGTGTCCTCGACCGCGCCCGGCAGGATCAGGTGCCGGACGACGAGTCCCTTGCGGGCCGTTCCGCCGGGGCCGAGATCGAGGGCCGGCTGCTGCAGGGACATCTCCCGGACGGCCTCGGACGCCTTGTCGAAGTAGTCGGGCGCGGCGGAGTGCCTCTTGGACAGCTCCGGCGAGCGGTACTTAAGGTCGGGGAGGTAGACGTCGATGATGCCTTCCAGCTCCCGAACGACCTCGACGGAATCGTAGCCGTTGGAATTCCAGACGAGGGGGATGTCGAGGCCTTCGGCCAGGGCGATGCGCAGGGCCCTGAGGATGGGCAGCACGATGTGGCTCGGCGAGACGAAATTGATGTTGTGAGCGCCCTTTTCCCGGAGGCCGAGCATCATCGTCGCGAGCTCCCGGTCCGTGACCGTGTGGCCCTCGAGCTGCCAGCTCAGCTGGTAGTTCTGGCAGAACAGACACTTGAGGTTGCAGCCGGTGAAGAAGATCGTCCCCGAGCCGGCCGCGCCGCTGATCACGGGCTCCTCGCCGAAGTGGAGCAGGGCGTGGGACACGGCCGCCAGGCTTCCGGTGTGGCAGATCCCGCCCGAGCCCTTCGTCCGGTCGGTCCGGCAGTCCCGGGGGCAGAGCGTGCAGGCGGTCTCGAGAGGGGACAGCCGGTCGAGGGCCTTCCCGACGAGTTCCAGCTTCCTCGCGCTGCTCACCATGAGCCTATTCTATGGGGTCGGACCACAGCAAGTCAATTATTTACACTAAGTTAAATCCAATTTTGGAGGCCTTCACGGGCTTAACTCAGCGCTTTTTGGGCCTAAAAACGAGCTTATCCAACCGGCAATTCCTTCGTTTTCGGGGCCAAAAACGCTGTTTTAAGGCCTTTTCGACCCCGATTCTACCGGTTAATTGACTGATTAG
>JAPKZE010000226.1 GCA_026393955.1 Candidatus Aminicenantota bacterium | reverse complement strand
GAGATACTTCCGGGTCCCGGTGACGCGGTAGAGCTTGACCAGGCCGATCTCGATCTCCTCGTGGCCCGGGGGATTGGTGCGCTTGCCGGGGCCGAACTCGCGGGCGACGAGGTCGGCGCTCTTCACGGCGACGGCCAGGAGGCTCTTCTTTTTCGTCGCCTGGAAATGCGCCGCGGCCGCCTCGTAGAGATGCCCGAGGTTGTAGAGCTCGTGGCTCATGTAGAGGTGCGACCAGCGCTCCTGGCCCAGCCAGTCCTGGGGCGGCGGGCCGCCGATCGTGCGGGCGGCGTAGAGGTAGCCGTCCGGCTCCTGGGCAGCGGCGATCTTGGCGATGAGCCCGTCGACGTACGTCGCAAGCTCGGGGTCGCTGTGGGTGGCCAGAGCGTAGGAGGCCGCCTCGAGGATCTTGTAGACGTCGGAATCGTCGAAGGGGAAGAGGGAGCAGTATTTGCCGTCCGTGGCCCCGCCGAGGGCCGCCCCGGCCAGCTCGAAGTTCTGGACCCGGCCGGCCTGCTCGCTCTCCTTGAAGATGTGCGGGATGGTCACGGTCCGGTTGATCTCCAGGCGCGGCGCCCAGAACGCGTCCGTCAGGTGGACGTCGGTGAAGGGCACGGGCGCGGCTGGATAATCGGCCTTGGGCGCCTTGGCGCAGTTCACAGCAAGGGCCGCGAGAAGCGACAAGACGAGCCCTCCCGCTACGTTTCTTCTCGTCATTTCAGCCTCCTTAAAATGGGGGAAGGGAAACGGGTATCATGTCCCCCTATTAAACAGCCAGACGGAGATTTCGGCAGGGCCGCGAACGCGACGGCGGTTCTCGATGCGATGCTCAAGGTATCGCTCCTCGCCGGGCCGCCGACGGAGGCGGCGCCAACTGGGGGCTCCGGACGCGCTGGGCGCCATCATAGGACCGGCCGGGAAGGCCTGTCAAGCCTATTCACCCGCCTTGACAGCCTCCCGCACTCGTTCTATATTCACGATACAATGGCTTGTTCGTTCTGACGAGAACGTCCGTCACAGGAGGGACCACATGCGAAGGTCGTTTTGGCTGATGGCCTTGCCCATCGCGCTGTTGGCGACGGCCGCGGGCGTCGTCTGGGGCCTGGGCGACCAGACCGCCCGGCCGATCACCGAAGTGAACGTCCAGGTGCTCGGCCCGCAACGGCTCGGACCGCTGCCGCCCGTCATCGCGCCGCCCGGCAACCCGCCCTCGTCGGACAAGATCCGGCTGGGCAAGGAGCTCTACTTCGATCCCCGGCTCTCGGCCGACGGGACGGTCAGCTGCGCCACGTGCCACGATCCGGCCCTGGGCTGGTCGGACAAAGGCCCGACCAGCAAGGGCATCCGCGGCCAGTTCGGCGGCCGCCGGGCCCCGCCGGTCTCCAACGCCGCCTACTCGCCTCTCCAGTTCTGGGACGGCCGCTCGCCCTCGCTCGAGGACCAGGCCAAGGGCCCCATCCAGAACCCCATCGAGATGGGCAACTCCCACCAGGCCATGATCCAGACGGTGTCGGCGATCGACGCCTACAAGGAGGAGTTCAAGGCCGTGTTCGGCGAGGGGCCGATCACCGTGGACCAGGTGGCCGAGGCCATCGCCGCGTTCGAGCGCACGGTCGTCACGACCGACTCGCGCTTCGACCGGTTCGCCCGCGGCGACCATAACGCGTTGACCGCCCAGGAGAAGCAGGGCCTCGAGATCTTCAACGGCAAGGCTCACTGCACGTCCTGCCACTGGGGCCCGTACTTCAGTGACGGGCGTTTCCACAACCTCGGCGTCCCGAACCAGGACCCCAAGAATCCGGACGTCGGGCGCTACGCCATAACCAAGGACCCTCTGGACATGGGCGCGTTCAAGACGCCCACGGTCCGGGACGCCGCCCGGCGCGCCCCCTATCTCCACGACGGCTCGGAGAAGACGCTCGAATCCCTGATCGACTTCTACGACCGGGGCGGCGGGAAAGACCCCAATCTCGACCCGCTGATGGTGCCGCTGGGCCTGTCGAAGCACGAGAAGGCCGCCCTCGTGGCCTTCATCAAGGCGCTCGACAGCCTCAATCCCGAGGTGGCCGACGTCAAGCCGGTCACGCCGCGGGGCTTGGCGCGTTGAGGAGGGCATCATGAAAAAGACACTGACGATCACCTTCACCGCCCTTTTCGTCCTCCTCGCCCTGGCCCAGAGCGCCCTGGCCATCCCGGCCTTCGCCCGCAAGTACGGCTTCAACTGCAACATGTGCCACGCCGGCTTCCCCAAGCTCAACGACTGGGGCCAGCGCTACCGCGACAACGGCTACCAGGTCCCCGGCCAGCAGGGCCTGGAGAAGTCCGTCTTCGAGACGGCCATCCCGCTGGCCATCCGCACGACCGCCGGGTACAGCCTCTACGACGGCGACGGCCAGACGGCGGGCGGCTTCCACCTCTACGGCCTGGACCTCCTGGCCGCCGGGGTCCTGCACAAGAACATCTCCTTCCTGTTCGTCTACACGCCGCGCATCGACGAGCCGGCCGCAGACTACACCGGCTCCGCGAACGGGACCAATCCCGCCCAGCTGGCGGCCATCGAGTCGGCCAACATCGTCTTCAGCAACCTCGTCCGGGACAAGCTCAACCTGCGCGTCGGGCGTTTCGAGCCGGGTTTCCAGATGATGAGCGCCAAGCGCTCCTACTATCTCCTCCAGCCGTTCGAGATCTACCAGTTCGCCGGCTCGCGGAACAGCTTCGACTTCTCGGCCAACCACATCGGGGTCGAGGCCACCGGGAAGTTCAAGCCCGGCCTCAGGTACGCGCTGGGCTACATCAACGGAACGGGGGCCGATCCCGACAACAACAAGTGGAACGACGTCTATCTGGCCGTGTCCAAAACCTTCGGCGCGGGCGAAGGACAGACGGCCGGCCAGCGCATCGGCCTCTTCGGCTATCTCGGGTGGCAGCCGACGGACCTCATCGGCGGCATCGTATCCCCCGGCGGCGATCTCAACGGCTACGCCAACAAGACCTATTCCCGGATCGGGGGCAACATCAGCCTGAACTGGAAGACCTTCAACTTCCAGGGCATGGCCTTCCAGGGCGCCGATGACATGGCCTTCAACGAGCTCGAGCCGGCGCTAGACTACAAGTTCTGGGGCGGCATCGTCCAGCTCGACTGGGCCGGCCTGCCGAACAACCGGCTCGTCGGCTCGGTCATGTACAACTGGGTCGACCCGCCGGATTACGACGCGGCCAGGCAGGTGCGGGCCCTTTCGGGCCTGGTGCGCTATTATCTCGGAAGCTGGTACGCGGTGAACGTCGCCCTGCACGCCGAAGTCACCCATCGCCAGGTCGGGGCGGTGACGCCGGTCAAGGACAACCTGTTCACGCTCCTGCTCGACTTCGACTTCTAGCCTCAAAGGGGACCCGGCTCGCCGGCATCGCGCCGCGGGCCGGGTTCCTGCGCGGAGCGAATCTTGAGGAGCGGAGAGGCAGAAGGACGGCGGAGCGACTCGGAGCCGGACTTCTGCGAAATATCCTAAATAGATCGCTTTTCGGATCTGGCTATCGGATGACCACCGGCGTCGGCCCGACGGTCCAGCCCTGCCGGTAGCGGATGACGGCCTTCCGGGTGAGCTTGCCCCCGCCGACCTCGAGCGTGATGACATAGGTGCCCGGATCGACCAGCCGCTCGCCGCCGAATTCCGGGTAGGGGCTCGGCTTCGCGCCGGGCCGCCGCGGCCGCATGTCCCAGCTCACGGAGTTGAGCCCCGCCTCGCCTTTCCCCTCGAGCTCGGCCAGGACCTCGCCGCCGAGGGCCGCCACCGTGATCTTGATGGGGCTGTCGATCTTGGCCTTGAGATAGTAATGGACGATGATCGCGTTCGGCTCGTTGGGCGTGAAGAGATGGCTGTCGCCGAGGAGCTGATAATTGCCCAAAGCGGATGTGATCCTCTGCGTCTCCGGCTCGATCTCGAACAGGTGGACGTCCTCGTCGAGGACGGCCGCCGTCATCTCCTGGAGCGGCATGATATCGACGACGTAAGCCCCGCGCCCGTAGGTCGCGACGACGAGGTCGTTCTCGCGCGGATGAATGACGAGATCGGTCACCTTGACCGACGGCATGCCCGCCCGGAACGGCAACCAGGCTCTCCCGCCGTCGAGCGTGCCGTAGACGCCCCACTCGGTCCCGACGAACAGGAGGTCGGGGTTCTTGCGGTCCTGGATGACGACGTTGAGGGGCTTCCCGGCGGGCAGATTGCCCGCGACCGAGGTCCAGGTCTCGCCGTAGTCCGTCGTCTTGTGGATCGAAACGCGGTAGTCGTCCAGGCGCCAGCCGGTCTTGGTCACGAAGGCCGTCCCGGCCGCGTGCGGCGAGGGATGGACGCGCGTCACCCAGAA
>JAPKZE010000372.1 GCA_026393955.1 Candidatus Aminicenantota bacterium | reverse complement strand
CTGCGGCTCGCAGGCCTTCCGGCCCGAGGGCGAGGTCGTCTCGCGCTGCACCAACGCCTCCTGCCCCGCCCGGGTCCGGGAATCCGTCCTGCATTTCGCCGGGCGCCGGGCCATGGACATCGAAGGGCTGGGCGAGGCCATCGTGGACCAACTGCTGGCCGCCAAGCTCGTCCGGTCCATTCCCGACCTCTACGGTCTCCTCTACGAGGACCTCGTCGCCCTGGAGCGGCTGGGTCCCAAGAGCTCGCGCAACCTCCTCGACGAGATCGAGGCCTCGAAATCGCGCGGATTGGCCCGGCTCCTCTTCGCCCTGGGCATCCGTCACGTCGGGGAGCGCCTGGCCCAGACCCTGGCCGCCCGATTCCGGACGCTCAAGGCGCTCGAGGCCGCCGGGCCGGACGAGCTCGTCCAGGCCGATGACGTCGGCCCCAAGGTCGCCGAAAGCATCCTCTTCTTCTTCAGCCAGCCGGAGAACCGCGAGCTCATCCGGCGTCTCCGGCAGGCGGGCGTGAACGACCGGGCCGCCGCGGAGGCGGCCGGGCCCAAGCCCCTGGCCGGCCAGGTCTTCGTCATCTCCGGGATTCTGCCCGGGCTGAGCCGGGACGAGGCCCGCGAGCTCCTCGAGGCCCTCGGAGCCGAGGTCGGGTCGGCCGTGACGCGAAAGACGACCGGCCTCGTCGTCGGGGATTCGCCGGGCTCGAAGCTCGACAAGGCCCGGGAACTCGGAGTGCGGACGATCGGCGGGAAGGAATTCCTGGAGCTGGTCGGCCGGAAGGCCTAGCTACCTCTTTTTCTTCTTCGAGCCGAAGAAGTCGATGCCGAAGATCTTATTCGGAGCCTTCTTGCTCCCGCCCGTGAGCTCGTCGAGCGCCTCGCGAGCGGAGGCGTGGTCGGGCTCCGCCTCGAGGGCTTTCTCCAGCTGCTTGATGGCCTTGGTCTGCAGGCCCTCGGCCTTGTAGAGGAGGCCGAGGCCGACGTAGGCCTCCGGATTCCAGGGTTCGAGCTGCATGGCCTTGAGGAAATCCTGTTCCGCCTTCTTGACGTAGGCCTTGAGCTTCGATTCGCACATGGCCAGGAGCAAGAAATAATCGCCCTTGTCCTTGCGGATCCGGACCGCCTCTTCGAGGTAGGCGATGGCTTCGTCGTAGCGGCCCTGCCCGTGCAGGGTCTTGCCCTGGCGGAACTTGGTGTCGGCCCGGCGATATTGCTCCTGGACGTCGTCCTGGGTCGAGACCGAGCCCGACTTGGCGTCGTAGGCGCGCCGCGACTCCTTGTTGCTGAGGACGCGGTAGGCGTTGGTGATGCCGTCGAAGACCTCGTCGATCGGGGCCTTGAATTCCGTGGCGAGCATGCGGTCGAACCGGTCGGGGTGGAACTTCCGGGCCAGCTGAAAATAGGCCTTCTTGACGTCCTCTTCCGAGACCGTCTTGGGAATGTCCAGGATCTGGTAGAGGGTCATGGCCGGCAGCATGTCGCGGAAGGACAGGACCTCGGCGATCGCCTGGGGGACGTCCTTGTTGGCGGCGACCGAAGGCTGGAGGCGGGACTTCAGGTCCGGCGGCCGCGCCTCCTCACTCTGGCCCGCCATATCGACGACGCCGAGGCAGTAGAAGAGGTACAGGCTCTTCCAGAACTGGTCGGCCGGCAGGGTCAGCGTGCGCAGAATGATCTCGGCGGCGTCCGTACCGTTGACCTTCTCCAGGATCTCCTTTTCCTCGAGGGTCAGGAGATAGGCGTAGGTCTTGCGGCCGAGGAGCGGCGTCCGGGGGGCCAGGAACGCCTTGAGGAGCGGGTTCGGCTGCATGCGCCGGATGCCGTACTCGATGAGGAGCGGCACGCTGACCCGCGATTCGACGCCCGGCGAGACGAAGTCGTCAAGGGGCTGGAATTCCAATTCGGCGTCGAAGACGCCGAAGATGTTGAGGACGCTCTCCCGGACCTGATGGGCCAGCGCTTCGGCCAGGTCCTCCTCGGAGATGACGCCCCGGGTCTTGAGGACCTCGCCGATGCTCGCATTGGGCTCGATGTACTCGTCGATCTTGGCGTGGGCGTCCTTGGGGATGCGCTCGAGCTTGTAGAGGATCTCGCCCAGCCGCTCGTCCGGCTGGTTGGTCTTGACCTGGATGATCGCGCCCTTGTCGAAGAAGAAATACTTGAGGATCTCCTTCCGCCTGTAGATCAGGCGGCCGGTCTTCTTGCTGAAAAAGACGTCGCGAAGGTGGACGGCGATGTGATTCATGGTGCGTCGACGACAAACTATAATCCAATCCCGTCCGATTTTCAACCCGGCCAGGAGGTGCCGGCCTGGTTTGAAAGCCTGGCGCGATTGTCCCTCTTGAGCGGCCCTGCCGACTCGGGACTACCCGCGAGGCGGCTCTGCTGGCGCGTTTGAATGGCCGGCGGGATTGTGTTATTTTTGGTCCATGAAGACCGTTCTGGCGCAGATCGTCCCGAAGCTCGGCGACGTCGAAGCGAATGTCGACGCTCACCTCGACATCCTCGGAAAGGCCCGGCGGCAGAAGGCCGGCCTGGTCGTCTTCCCCGAGCTCGGGCTGACGGGCTATACCCTGAAGGACCTGGCCGAGGAGGTGGCCCTCAACCCGGCCTCCGATCCGCTCTTCCGCAGGCTCGTCGCCGGCACGAAGGGCCTCGCGGCCGTCGTCGGATTCGTCGAGGAAAGCCCCGCCGACCGGGGCCTGTTCTACAACGCCGCCGCCTTCATCGCCGACGGCCGGCTCGTCCACGTCCATCGCAAGGTCTTTCTGCCGACCGGGGGTCTCTTCGAGGAGGCCAAGTTCTTCGCTCAGGGACGCGACTTCCGGACGTTCCAGGCGCCGTTCGGCCGGGCCGGATTGCTCATCTGCCGCGACTTCCTCCAATTCGGCTCGAGCTACGTCCACTACGCGGCCGGCGCCGACCTGATCATCTGCATCTCGGCCGCGCCGGGACGCGGCGTCGGCGGCGGCGACGCTTTCGAGACGAGCCGGATGTGGGAGCTCATGGGCGAGGCCGTCTCCTACTTTTCGACGGCGTTCGTCCTCTACGCCAACCGCGTCGGCAGCGAGGACGGCGTGACCTTCGCCGGCGGATCGTTCGTTTTCGCGCCCGGCGGGCGTCTCCTGGCCCGGGCCTCCCCGGTCGACCCCGAGCTCCTGATCTGCTCCATCGACCTGGCCGCCGTCCGGGAGGCCCGCCGCCGCTGGCTCTTCAAACGGGACGAGAAGCCGGAAGCCATCTGGAGGTCCCTGGAAAGGATCGTCCGTGCCCCCGAAGATTAACGCTCCCTTCGTCGAAAGGGTCCTGGTCACCTTCATCCGGGACGAGCTCGGCCGGTGCGGCTGCCGGAAGGCCCTCCTGGGCCTCTCGGGCGGGCTCGATTCGGCCGTCTGCGCGACGCTCGCCGCCCGAGCCCTCGGCCCGCGGAACGTGTTTGGCTTGATCATGCCCTACGGGGCGGCCTTCCCCCGGGACGTCCTCGACGCGAAAGCGCTGGCCAAGCGCCTGGGCATCCGGCACGAGACCGTGGACATCGCTCCGCAGATCGACCTCTATTTCGCCGCCCACCCGACATCGAACCGGCTGCAGCGAGGGAACAAGATGGCCCGGGAGCGGATGTCGATCCTCTACGACTATTCCGTCCGCGAGGGCGGATTCGTCCTGGGGACGAGCAACAAGACCGAGCTCCTCGTGGGCTACGGCACGGTTTACGGCGACCTGGCCTGCGCCATCAATCCCATGGGCGACCTGTACAAGACCCAGGTCCGTCAGCTCGCCGTTCACCTCGGCGTCCCGGTCGCGATCCGGCGCAAGGCCCCGACGGCCGGCCTCTGGCCGGGCCAGACCGATGAAGGCGAGCTCGGGCTCACCTACGAAGAGCTCGACCGGATCCTCGAGAGCCTCGTCGAGGGCCGCAAGACCCGCCGGCAGGCGATCGCAGCCGGCCACGACGCGGCCGCGGTCGGTCGCGTCCTGCGGATGATCAAGGCCTCCGATTTCAAGCGCACCCTGCCGCCCATCGCCAAGCTCACGACCCGCACCGTGGGGCACGATTTTCTCTATCCCCGCGACCGGGAGGCTTAGCCCGTGGCCGGACACCTCTACATCGTCGGGACTCCCATCGGGAACCTCGAGGACATCACCCTCCGGGCCGTCCGCGTCCTCGGCGAGGTCGCGGCCATCGCCTGCGAGGACACCCGGCAGACGGTCAAGATCCTGAACCGGTTTGGGCTCAAGAAGCCCCTCATCAGCTATTTCCATCCCCGCGAAGGGCAGCGCATCCCCGAGATCATCCGGCTGCTCAAAGAAGGGAAGGACGTCGCGCTCGTTTCGGACGCGGGCACGCCCGGGATCTCCGACCCCGGCTTTCCCCTCATCCGCGAGGCCCTCAGGGAGGGCGTCGCCGTCGTCCCCGTGCCCGGACCCGCGGCCGTGACGACGGCCCTGTCCGCCGCAGGCCTGCCCACCCATCATTTCCTCTTCCTCGGCTTCCCGCCCCCGAAAGCGACCGGCCTGCGCAAGCTCCTCGCGGCGCGGATCGATGAGGAGGCCACCCTCGTCTTCTACCTCCCGACCCGGCGGCTTGCGGAGTTCCTGGAAGCGGTCCGCGAAGTGCTCGGGGACCGGCGTGTCGTCGTGGCCCGGGAGCTGACCAAGGTCCACGAGGAGTTCCTCCGGGGCACGGTCACCGAGCTCGCCGCCGCCATCGGTTCGCGGGCCCTGAAGGGCGAAGCGACCGTTCTCGTCGAGGGCGTGCACTAGATCCGGCCGCCGGGATCAGCCGGAGAGACATCCAGAAAACCATCTAGCCAAGATATTATATTGATATCTCGCTAAGATATATAAAATGGAGGTATCTAATGGCTATTATCAGATGGGATCCCTATAGGGATATGATCACCCTGAGGGACAGGATGAACAGGCTCTTCGAGGACATGAGCACCCCGAGGGGCGAGGAAAAGGACCTGATGCCCGGCGCCTGGGCTCCCTCGGTCGACATCTATGAGACCGAGAACGAGGTCGTCCTGGCCGCCGAGATCCCCG
>JAPKZE010000171.1 GCA_026393955.1 Candidatus Aminicenantota bacterium | reverse complement strand
CCCCGGCCCCCGTGAACCTGTTGTGCGGTTCCCCCGCCGCAAGCGGCGGGCCCCCCTCCGCCACGGGGGTCGTCGGAGTGATTCCTGCCGTCATGCCTTGACCGGTATGATGCGAGGCACTTCAATCCGGGCGTAGCGCCGCTTAGGGAAGACGGAGAAGATCGTCGAGGCGGACGAGGGCGTATCCTTTTTCTTTAAGGGCGCCGATCAAGTCCCCTAACATGAAATAGAATTTGTCGGTGCGCTCGGGGTCGGTGCCGATGTGGATGAGGAGGATGAAGCCGTTGAGGCCGTGGGGGTCGTTCTCCTCGTAGCCCAGGATCCGGTCGTAGATCGTTCCGGACGATAGGTACTCGGGCATGGACGGCGTCGTGTAGTCGGCGTTGGACGACGTGCCCGGAGTGAAATTGAACAGGACGAGGCCCATCTCCCGGGCCCAGGCCGCGATCGTCCGGTTGTACCATTCGTAGGGGGGGATGAACAGCCGGGCCGCCTCGCGCCGAATGCCGAACCGCTCCATCTCCCGGAAATTGGCCTCGAGATCGGCCCGGAACTCTTCGCGGCCGACCAGCGTCTTTTCCCGGTCGTCCCAGGGGCAGTAGAGGAGATGCCGGTCGGAGTGCGCGCCGAGGTAATGGCCGTCGGCCAAGAGGCCGCGGATCGTCCCCTCGAACGCCGGTGTCCGGTAGAAGTCGCCGGTGAAGAAGAATGCTGCCTTGACGTTCTCCTCGCGGAGGACCCGGCGGATGTGCTCGCCGCCGTCGGCGAACGACCCGCCGGTGAAGACGAGGGACAGGCGGTGCAGGGACGTCCGGCCGCGGACGATGCCGTCGTGGTCGCAGAGGAAAATCCGGCAGGGATCGGCCCCGCCGGCCGGCCGGCCCACGCAGGAAACGGCGAGGAGGGCGCCGGCCGCGAACAGGCCGGCGGCCCGGCGCCGGGCCGCGGTCCCGATCATTTCTGCTCGGCCGCCACGTTCCAGCCCCTGATCTTGACGGCCGGCAGCTCACCGGCCAGCTCCTCGGTCAGGAAGACGCCCGAGATCTTCCGCGTCTCCTTCGGCAGGAGCGTGACGTAGTTGTCGTCGAGATAGATCGGCAGGACGATCTCGCCGGACATGTCCCGGACGACCCGGATCTCGACCATCAGGGCCAGGTCGGGGGAGGGGTTCTCGAGCTCGACGGTGATCTTGGTCGTCGGGCCGTCCTTCGAGGTCTTTTGCCGGACCTTGAGGGTCACGGGCTTCAGGCCGCTGAGGGCCGTGAGGTCGGCGAAGTCCTTGACCGGCGTCACGTACCAGGTCGAGTTGGCCTCGTCGAGGGTCTCGGGCTTGGCCGAGAGGCAGTAGAAGTTCGCGTCGACGAGCTTGTCCTTCTCCCCGAAGACCCGCAGGTCGAGGAAATAGACCGGGGTCAGGCCGGCCGACGGCTTGAGGACATCGATCGTCTTGACCTCGTCGGCGACGAGGCCGAAGTCGACCGTCTTGCCGATGATCTCCTTGAGGGCGAGGTCGAGGACGCGGACGGTGGCCTTGAGCTTGGGGTAAGGCTTCGACGAGCTGTTGACCGCGACGACCTCCTGGCGGCCGTAGTCGTAGACGAGGTGGACGGGTTCGCCGGCCTTGCGGGCGCCGTAGAAGGCTCCGGTCGGCTGGAGGGAATAATCGTAAAGCTGCCACCACAGCTTCGGCCAGGCCGAGTTGTACATCCACTGGATGACGCCCGTGGCCTTGTGCTTCCTGGCGGTGAAGGCCTCGAACATGGCCCTCATGCCTTCGTAGTTCAGGAACTGGGCCTTGCGCAGGTAGTCCTCGAGGTCCGTCGGGGGGCCGAGCCGCCGGTCCATGGCCTCGTTGTAGCGGTCGAGGGTCTTGAACATGCCGCGGCAGCAGTGGAAGTCCCAATAATCGTTGATGGGCCAGAGCTTGTCCTCCGGCAGCATCTTCCGCAGGCTCTCGATCGGCGGGACCTGGGGCCCCGGCCCGGTCTCGGTGTTGAAGCCGAAGGCGCCGCCGTTCTGCGTGTCGACGTACCAGTAGACCGGGGGCACGTAGTCGTAGGGGCCGCGCATCTTGACCCCGGAGGGACCGGTGATCTCGCTCGTCTTGTCCTTGGTCGAGACGAGGGTCGGGCGGGTCGGATCGATCTCCTTCATGATCTCGATGTAGCGCCGCTCGAGGTCGGGGTGGGGGATCATGTCGCTCGCCTCGGCCCAGACGAAGATGGCGGGATGGTTGCGGAGCCAGAGGACCTGGTCCTTCCAGGACGCGGCGACAAGGTCGATGAGCTCCGGCGTGACGATGCCGCCGTAAGGCTCGTCGGCGGGCCGGCCGAGATAGTTCTCCCATTCCCAGTGACAGCTCCAGCCGACCATGACCAGGATGCCGTTCTCGTCGCACAGGTTATAGAAGGCCTGGCCCGTGCCCCAGAAGCCTTCGAGCCGGAGGGCGTTGAGGTTCATGTGCCGGGCGTACAGGACCTCGGCCCGGAGCCTCTTGAGGTTGGCGTCGAGCAGGAGAGCGTCGGCCCAGCCGCCGCCGCGGATGAGGATCTTGCGGCCGTTGAGCTTGAAGCCGCGGTGGCCGTCCTCGGTCCGATAGTCGGCGATCTCCCGGATGCCGAATCGGACGATCCGCAGGTCCGAGGGCAGGACCCGGGGTATGCCGGAGGGGAATTGCGGCTTGCCTTTAGGCTTGTCCTCGGGCTTGGCCGGGGGGGTCTCCCCGGTCTTGGCCGGAGGCGGTTCGGGGACGGGTTCGGGGGCGGGCTTGGCCCCCTTGACGGCGAACGACAGGGACAGGGTGTAGAGCTCGGGCCGGCCGAGATCGTGGGTCCACCAGACGCGGGGCTGGGGCAGGATGAGCTGCGGATGCGTCTCCGGGGTGAACTCGACCTTCTTGGTCTCGTGCGGGCGGAGGGTGACCTCGCGGGAGAAGATCATCCCCTCGAGCCGGCCGTCGAGCCGGCCGGTGACGTCGGCGTCGGCGTGATTCACGAGCTCCGCCGAGACGGTCAGCCGGGCGTCCGTGAACGTCTCGAGGTTCAATTTGGTGACGACGAAGGGGTTCTCGATCGAGACGTCGCCCGTGGCCCGCACCCGGACGTCGCGGAAGAGACCCATGGCGCTGTCGGGCGGGGCCGGGTTCCAATCGACCCAGCCGATCGTCGGCTCGCCTTTTTTCGGCGGGATGACCTCCACGGCGATGACGTTTTTCTCCGACTTCTTGACGTCCGCCGTCACATCGATGGAGAAGCGCCGGTAGGCGCCGTAGACGGTGTCCGCACCGGCCACCTTCTTCCCGTTGAGCCAGATGTTGGCCCGGTAGTTGATGCCGTCGAACTCGAGCCGCGTCCGGGTCAGGCCGGGGCCCACCGGCACGGTGAACTCCTTGCGGTACCACCAGGAGACCTCGAACGGCGCCGTGGGCACGGATTGGAGGTTTTTGCCGAGAAAGATGTCCGGATAGACGTTGCTCTCGACGAGGGTCCCGAGGACCGTCGAGGGCACCATGGCCGGATACCAGGTCTCTATCCTGAACCCGGGCATGGAAATCTGCGCGCCCGTCCCCTTGACCTTCTCGGAGGACTGGAGGTACCAGAGATCTCCGAGCGTGATGGTGAGCTCGAAGGGCATGGTGAACTTGGGTTTCGGCTCGGGCCGGGGCTGATCGTACGACCTGTAGGGATCCTGCCCTCCCGAGGCCAACCCGGCCAGGGCGGCCAGCAGAAGAACGGCGGCCGTGAGCGGGGCGGCCGCACGACGGGGACGGGTGCGGTGGGTAATCATGACGCCTCCCATAGGGGTGATACATCCATTATATCGGAACCCCCCGGCCCAGCCAAACGATGCGGCTCCTTAGGGGTTCCTTGGGGACACGTACCAAAGGTACATGTCCCCAGGCATCCCCCCTGCTATTGTCCCCGGCCCCTACCGGGTGATCAGCAAGGTCAGGATGCCGAAAGGCGGCATCTCGAGGGGGGCCGCAAAAGGGGCGCCCTGGGAGCCGTCGAGGTCGCTCAGGAAGACCTGTCCTTCATCGAAGGCCCGGCCAAACAGGATCAGCTTCTCCGGCCGGG
>JAPKZE010000042.1 GCA_026393955.1 Candidatus Aminicenantota bacterium | reverse complement strand
CCTTGGCCTCGCTCTTCGGCCCTGGCGCGCTCCCCGCGGGCGAGGAGCCCTTCTTGGGGTAGTCGGTGATGTACCAGCCTTTGCCTTTGAACTGGATGGCGGGCGAGGAGATCCTCTTGACCATCGGCCCGCCGCACTTGGTGCATTTCTCGGGGGGCTTGTCCTTGGTTTTCTGGAGAACTTCGCAGACGTCGTGGCACTTCGTGCACTGGTATTCGTATATCGGCATCGTGGCGGACTCCGATCCCAAAGAAGCCCTATTATAGCAGAATTCCCTCCGTCACAATTGAAGGCATTCTCTTAGTCCGCTGGATACGGAGCCGAGGGTCACTCATGAAAAACGATGGCTTCGAAGACGGATAGCTTGGCTCCGCGCTTCCAGGCGTCCCGCGGCAGCCCGGCCTTGAGGCAGACCTGGTCGAGGAACTCCTCGCGGCTCCAGCCGAATTCCCGGGGCACCTGGGGCAGCAGCACGCCCTTGGCGCCGTCCTTTTCGACGATGAGGCCGTGCGTCCCGACCTGGACCAGCCGCGGGTCGGCGATCTCCCGGGCCGGGGTCAGGACCGAGATCTCGACGCGGAGGTCCTTGAGCTCGGCCGGGGTGACCGGCGGGAACCGCGGGTCCTCGGTCGCCGCGTAGATCGCGGTGCGGATGACCGCCTGCCCGAGCGGCAGGACGGGCTCGATGTAGCCGATGCAACCGCGCAGCTCGCCGCCCTTCGTGAGGGTCACGAACGCGCCGCGCGGGACGCGGAACGTGTCCCTTCCGGTAAGGTCGTCGATCTCGGTCCGCCGCGCCAGATACTCCGTCAGGGCGGCCCGGGCCAGTTTTAGAAGATCGGCCTTCTCGCCGGCCGTCAAGGTGAATTCTTCCGGGGCCTCGCCGGCCAGGACCGCGGCGGCGAGATAGCCGACGACGGGACCGCCGAAGGGGGACGAATCGGTCCGGGCCAGGATCTCGACCCGGGGCCGGCCCGCCTTTTCGGCCATCAACAGCACGGCCGCGACAGGCCCGCCGCCGCACATGATGTTCTCGTCCGCCTCGACCTTGCGGATGATGGCGTCCGTCTTGATGGCTTCGATCAGGGCGGCCGTGGCCGCGTCCGTCGACTCGGCCCGGTCCTTCGGCAGGAAGTGCGAAAGGTCGGTCGACGCGACGACCAGGACGTTCAGGCCGCGGCAGGCCTTGGTCAGGGCCGCAGCCAGTGTCCGGATGGTCGATCGCGTCTGGGCGCCCATGACGATGGGGACGATGGCCGCCCCGGGCAGGGCCCGCTGGACGAACGGGACTTGGACCTCGACCGAATGCTCTTCGGCGAAGGCCTCGGGCCGGAACCGGGAACCGGTCGCCTTGGCCAGCGCTTTGGCCAGGCCCGCGTCGACCCGGGCGGTTCCGAGAGGGGTCGCGAACCCGCCGTCGGGCCAGATCGAAATGCCCTCGAACGCGAAGCGATGAGAGGGCCCGATTATGACCACCGTATCGATGGCCCGGCCGCGGACGTACGCGTAGGCGGCGGCGGCGGTCCGCCCGGAATAGATATATCCGGCGTGGGGGGCGACGAGGCCGACGATCCGGCCGGCCGGGGGGGCGGCCGGCTTGGCCCCGGCTAGGTAGCCGTCGATCTCTGCGGCCAGCCGGGCCGGATCGGCCGTATAGAACTGGCCGGCGAAGACGGCCCGCCGGATGCCCTGGCCGGCTGCGGCGGCGGGGACGAGGAGGACGAGAAGGGCCAGGGCAGGAAGGGTCTTCGGCATCGGCATTCTCCGCGGCGCGCCGGGCGCGCGCCCGCGCTTTCACTATATCGGCGCGGTTTCATAATTGCAACCGATTGACTTTTTCGGGCATTTCCATAGAATGAGTGAGGGAAGGTTGCGATGAAAGGCTTCTTCAAATTTCTTTTGGCGGTTCTGACGCTGGGCACGGTGTTCTTCCTCGGCCACTATCTCGGGAAAGAAAAGGAAAAATCCAAGATCCCGATCTTTCAGGAAGACCCCGAAAGCCACGAGTGAGGCGTCGGTCATCCGCCGGACATAGAATTCAGCCGTCCGTGCGCGTGACGGCCCAAGGGTCCTGCCGATGAAATGGAGCATGACGGCGATCCTGATCGTCTTCGCCGCCTTCATCCTTCTCCTCATCCTCAACCCGAGAATGTCCTGCTTCGGCCGGCGCGTCAAGTCCCCCTTCTATCCCCTCTTCCGGAAGAAGAAGCTGAAGGAAGGGGCCAAGAAGACGCCTCCCAAGACCGAAGATTATGGCTTCCATTAGGCCGGTCGAACGGGGCCGCGCCCGTATCGCCGGATCCCTGGCCCTCCTCCTCTCCGGACTCGGTGCGTGTGCGCCCCGTCCGCCCCGGCTCGTCCCCCCGCCCGGCGGCGTCGAAGCCGTCGAAGGCTTCGGATCAGCCTCGATCGCGGGCGCCGAAGCGTCGGTCAAGGGCAAGTTCGGATTCGTCTTCCGACGGCCCGGGCTCGGACGGATCGAGGCCGTCGATCCGATCGGGCGCACGGTCTTCCTCATCTATTTCCGCGACGGCCGGGCCTGGTTCGTCCTGCCGGGACGAAAGATCTACGCCGAGGACGGCGCCGACGTCATGATGGAACGTTTCCTCGGCGTCGCCCTGCGCCCGGACGAAGCCATCCGGCTTCTCACCGGGAACTGGGCGGCCGGCGCGGAAAGCGGCGGAGAGACGGGCTGGCGCGTCGAGCGCGACGCCCAGGGGCGCGCCGGACGCGGCCAGAGCGGCGAGTTCTCGTTCACGGTCCAGGCCTTCTTTCCGGGGGACGCGGTGCCGCGGGAGATCGGGCTGGCCGGGCCGGGCACCTCAGGGCGGATCAAGATCCTCAAGCTCGGCTTCGATCCGCCGCCGCGGCCGGAGGTCTTCGACGTCGCCTTCCTGAGCGCGTTCGCGCCGAAGACGTGGGAGGAGATCCTGGAGCTCCTGGATCGATGACCGTCAAGTCGTTCGCCAAGATCAACCTCGGTCTCGAGATCGTCGGCCGGAGGCCTGACGGCTATCACGACATCCGGACCCTGTTCCAGACGGTCTCCCTCGCCGACGAGATCGACCTGGAGCCCGCGCCGGACGGCCTCATCGGCCTGGCCGGGGACGATCCCTCGATCGCCTGGGATCGGACCAACCTCATCCACCGGGCCGCCAGCCTCCTCCAGGGGAAGGCGGGGACGGCCCGCGGGGCCAGGATCGCCGTCCGGAAGAAGATCCCGGCCGGCCGCGGCCTGGGCGGCGGCAGCTCGAACGCCGCGGCGACCCTTCTCGCCCTCAACGGGCTTTGGCGCCTTGGACTGGGGGCCGGCGAGCTGGCCCGTCTGGCCAGGGGCCTCGGAGCCGATGTCCCCTTTTTTCTGCAGGGAGGGCTCTGCCTGGGGGAGGAGATCGGTGACAAACTGACCCCGCTGGCCGACTTGGCCCCGCTCGTCTGTCTGTTCGTCTTCCCGCCTTACCCGATCTCGACGCCGTCCGTCTACGCCGGCGTCGACGCCTCCTTGACTTCCCCGGGGAAAGTCAGTAAAATTGTGCGCTTTCTGGAGTCCGGCGACTTCGGACTTTTAGAAAACGACCTGGAACGCGTCATTTTCCGGGCCCATCCCGAGCTTGAGCGCTGGACGAGCTTTTTCCGGGAGCGGGGGGCCTTGGTGTCCCAGGTCAGTGGTTCGGGCTCGGCGGTGTACGGACTTTTCCCCGACACGGCGAGCGCCGAGGCGGCGCGGAGGAAGCTCCCCGGCGAGGCGGACGCCCATTTCGCGGCGACCCTGCCGCGAGAGAGCTATTGGGCCCAGCTTGGTGCTGGGGCGTAGCCAAGCGGTAAGGCAACGGACTTTGGCTCCGTCATCGGAGGTTCGAATCCTCCCGCCCCAGTTCGGACGATATAGGACGAGGGAAGTGCGATGAAAATATTCACGGGATCGTCGAACCCGGCCCTGGCGCAGGAGATCGTCGAGTACCTGAAGACCGACCTCGGCCGCTGCGTGCTCAAGCGCTTCAGCGACGGCGAGATCCGCTTCTACATCGACGAGAATGTCCGCGGCGAGGACATCTTCATCATCCAATCGGGCTCGTCCGACGCGAACAGCCATCTCATGGAGCTGTTCCTCATGATCGACGCCTTCAAGCGCTCGTCGGCCGGCCGCATCACCGCCGTCATCCCCTACTTCCCCTACGCCCGCCAGGACTGGAAGGACAAGCCGCGGGTCCCGATCTCGGCCCGGCTCGTCTCGGACCTCATCGAGAAGGCCGGCGCCAACCGCATCCTGACCATGGACCTCCACTCGCCCCAGATCCAGGGCTTCTTCTCGATCCCGGTGGATAACCTCATGGCCTCGCCCGTCCTGGCCAACCACATCAAGACCCTCAAGCTCGACGATGTGACCGTCGTCTCCCCGGACGCCGGCGGCGTGGGCCGGGCCCGCGTCTTCGCCAAGCGCCTCGACGCCCCGCTGGCCATCATCGACAAGCGGCGTCCCGCCCCCAACGTGGCCGAGGTCCTGCACGTCATCGGAGACGTCGCCGGCCGGAACGTCGTCATCTTCGACGACATGGTCGACACGGCCGGGACCCTGACGGAGAGCGCCCGGGCGCTCAGCGAGCAGAAGGCCAAGCGGATCTTCAGCGCCGCCACGCATCCCGTGCTGTCCGGCCCGGCCGTGGACCGGATCGCTTCATCCAAGCTGGAAAAGATCTTCGTGACCAATACGATCCCGCTGACGGACAAGGCGGCCGCGTCCGGCCGCTTCGCCGTCCTGTCGGTCGCCGAGCTCTTCGGAGAGGCGATCCGGAGGATCAACGAGGGGAGCTCGGTCAGCTCCCTGTTCGCTTAAGGAGAACATAATGAACATCGTCGTCAAGACCGAAAAACGCCAAGGCCTGGGCACGAACGCATCGCGCCGGCTCCGGGCCCAGGGATTCGTCCCGGCCGTCTTGTACGGGGAGTCCATGGAATCGACGCCCCTCGTCCTGAGCAAGAAGGACATCGTCCAGATCATGCGCCTGGAGACCGGCGAGAACACGATCTTCAAGGTCGCCGTCGACGCCGAGGCTTACGACGCCATGATCAAGGACCTGCAGGTCGACCCGGCCACCGACGAGCTCCTTCACGTCGACCTCATCCGCATCTCCATGGATAAGCCGATCCGGGTCGCCGTGCCGGTCGTCCATGGCGGCGAGCCCGTCGGGGTCAAGACCGAGGGTGGTTTCGTCGACTTCGTCACGCGCGAGATCGAGATCGAGTGCCTGCCCCGGGACATCCCCGAGAGCCTGGAGATCGACATCTCGGAGCTCCACATCAACCAATCGTTCAAGGTCCAGGGCATGGCCATCCCGGCCGGCGTCAAGGTCCTCACGGACCCGAATACGGTCCTCGTGCTCATCTCCATGCCGCACAAGGAAGAAGAGCCCTTCCCCGGCGAGAAGCCGGAGGGCGAGGTGGCGGCCGAGGAGCCCAAGGAGCCCGAGGTCATCAAGAAGGAGCGGGCCGAGAAGGCGGAGGACGAGGGCGGAGAGAAGAAGAAGGAGAAATAGCCCTTGTGGCTGGTCGTTGGCCTGGGCAATCCGGGCGACGAGTACGTGGCCACGCGCCATAACGCCGGCTTCATGCTGGTCGAGCGCGCGGCCCGCGCCTGGGGCGTCGAGCTGCGCGGACGGCTGTTCAAGTCCCGCACGGCCCTCGCCCGTCGCGGCGGCGAAGAGGTCCTGCTCGTGGAGCCCAAGACCTTCATGAACCGGAGCGGCTCGGCCGTGCGCGCCGCCCTGGACGGGAAGGGGGCCGGACCAGAGCGCCTGATCGCGGTCTACGACGACCTCGACATCCCGCTCGGCGAGATCCGGGTGCGGAAGTCGGGCCGTCCCGGCACCCACAAGGGCATGATCTCGATCGCGGGCGAGGTCCGGAGCGACGAGTTCCCGCGCATCCGGATCGGCATCGGCCCGCTGCCGCCGGGCCGGGACGCGGCCGATTTCGTCCTCGAGCCCTTCCGGCGGGCCGAGCGGGCCGACCTCGAGCGGGGCCTGGAGCAGGCCGCCGAGGCCCTGGAGATGGTCCTCGACGGGGGGATCGAACGGGCCATGACCCGCTTCAACCGCCGCGTCGCCGCCGTGTCGCAGACATGACGGGGCATTTGCTATTTTCCGGAAAAAGTCTAAAATAGGCTTTTCGTCTCCTTGCTCCTTCCCGAGAGGAAGGGGCTGCTCAAACCATAAGGAGGTTTCATTGAGCCAGTATGAAACGGGGTTTATTCTCTCCCCCACCCTTTCCGAAGAAGAGACAACTCAATTCATCCAGCAGATGGCCGAGATCGTGGCCCAGAAGAAGGGGCGCATGGTCAAGCAGGACATCTGGGGCAAACGCCGGCTGGCCTTCCCGATCAAGCGTTTCCAGGAAGGCCTCTACGTGTTCTTCACCTACGACGGCCCGGGCGACGTCTCCGTGGAGCTGGAGCGCCGGTTCAAGCAGACCGAGGCCGTCATCCGGTTCATGACCGTCCTCAAGGACCCGCGGGACCTCGGCCGCCGGAAGAACAAGAAGAGGCGGGCCGAAGAGGCCGCGCAGGCCGCTCAGGCCGCCGCCCCGGCGTCCGCGACGACCGGATCGCCGGCCCCGGCCGAAGTGAAAGAGGAGAAGTCAGATGCCGCGAGATGACAGGCCCGAACGGGGCGAGCGCAGCGAACGGGGCGGCTACCGGAAGTTTTTCGCTCCCAAGAGGAAATTCTGCCGGTTCTGCCAGCGGGATGTCCGGGGCATCGATTACAAATCCGCCGAGATCCTGAAGAAGTACATCCCGGACAGGGGCAAGATCACCCCGCGCCGGATCACGGGGACCTGCGCCTTCCACCAGCGCAAGCTGGCCCTGGCCATCAAGCGGGCCCGGCTCATGGCCTTGATCCCCTACGTCGAGGATTGACATGAAGGTCATCCTGAAACAAGACGTGGAGAAGCTGGGCCGGCGCGGCGAAGTCGTCAACGTGGCCCCGGGGTTCGGCCGGAATTACCTCATCCCGCGGAAGATGGCCCTGGCCGTCACGGCCACGAACCTGAAGACGATCGATATCGAGCGCCAGGCCCTGAAGAAGAAGGTGGAGGTCGAGCGAAAGACCTTCCAGACGCTCGTCCAGAAGCTCAACGAGGTCTCCCTGACCTTTGCCCGCCGGGCGGGCGACAAGGACGTCATCTTCGGCTCCGTCTCGTCCGGCGACGTCAAGGAGGCCCTCGACGCGCTGGGCTATGACATCGACAAGAAGAAGATCCAGCTCGACGAGCCGATCAAGCGGCTCGGCAATTTCGCGGTCCCGGTCAAGGTCAGCACGGACGACCGGGCCGAAGTGAAGATCGTCGTCGTCCGCGAGGAGGCCGAAGGGGCCGCCGCGGGCGAGACGGGCCAGGAGCCGGCTTCCGGGAAGTCCTGAGGGTGCCCGGCCGGGGCGCGGCCGGAGCGAGGTGGCCATGGAACTCGACACGATGTTCCTGAAAAAGACGCCGCCGCACAGCCTCGAGGCCGAACGGACCGTCCTCGGGGGGATCCTGGTCAAGAACCAGAACCTCAACGTCGTCCTGTCGACGATCTCGCCCGAGGACCTCTACCGGGACGCCCACCGGTTGATCCTGGAGCGCATCATCGGGCTCATCGACCGGGGCCTGCCGGTCGACCTTTTGACGCTGACCGAGGACGCCCAGCGGGCCGGCATCCTGGAGGAGATCGGCGGAGCCTCGTACCTCGCTTCGCTCCTCGACGGCGTCCCCCGGAACCTCAACGTCGAATACTACGTCCAGATCATCAAGGAAAAGGCCCTGCTCCGGCGCCTGATCATGTCCTCGTCGCGGATCATCCAGGAGAGCTACGAGCAGAAGGAGGACGCCGACGAGCTGCTCAACGCGGCTCAGGCGGCCATCGTCGAGATCGCCGAACAGCGCATCAAACCGGGCTTCCGGCCCATGTCCCAGCTGACCGGCCCGACCCTGGAAATGATCCGGGAGACGGCCGCGCGCAAGGAGGCGGTCACCGGCGTGCCCTCCGGGTTCCGCTATCTCGACGCCATGACCGCCGGGTTCCAGCCGTCCGAGCTCATCATCCTGGCGGCCCGGCCGTCCATGGGCAAGACGGCCCTGGGTCTGAACATCTCCCACCACGTCGGCCTCAAGACCGACAAGGCCGTCGGCTTCTTCTCGATGGAGATGTCCGAGTCCCAGCTCGTCATCCGCCTCCTCTGCGCCGAGGCCCAGATCGATATCAAGAAGGTCCGGACCGGCTACCTCAGTGAGCGGGACTTCGAGAAGCTCAAGCTGGCCGGCGAGGCCTTCGTCGGGGCCCGGATCTACATCGACGAGTCGCCGGCCCTGACGATCATGGAGATGAAGGCCAAGAGCCGCCGGCTGAAGATGGAGCAGCGCCTCGACATCGTCTTCGTCGACTACATCCAGCTCATGCGCTCCGGCGGACGGTTCGAGAACCGCAACCAGGAGATGTCCTTCATCTCCCGGTCGCTCAAGGAGCTGGCCAAGGAGCTGCGCATCCCCGTCGTCGGCATCTCCCAGCTCAGCCGGGCGCCCGAAAAGGGCCGGCGCGAGCCCAAGCCCATGCTCTCGGACCTGCGCGAATCGGGGGCCCTCGAGCAGGACGCCGACGTCGTCATCTTCATCTACCGGCCCGAGTTCTACCATCCGGACGACGAGACCCTCCGGGGCGTCGCCGAGGTCAGCATCGCCAAGCAGAGGAACGGCCCGATCGGCAACCTCCAGCTGGCCTTCATCCGCGAGTACGCCCGCTTCGCCGACATGGAACAGTTCGCGCCGGAGTACTGAGCGGCGGGCATGAAGGACAAGACCGTTTTCATCTGCCAGAGCTGCGGGGCCCGGGCCCCCAAGTGGATGGGCCGGTGCTCGACCTGCGGCGAGTGGAACACGCTCGTCGAGGAGATCGAGGAGGACATCCCGGCCGGCGCCGGCGGCATCACCTACGCCCCGACCGAGCCGGTCCTCTACAAGGACATCCAGGACATTCCCCGCCAGAGGATCGCCATCGGCATCGAGGACGTCAACAAGGTCCTCGGCGGCGGGCTGGTCGCCGGCTCGCTCGTCCTCGTCGGCGGCGAGCCGGGCATCGGGAAATCGACGCTGCTCCTGCAGGTGGCCCGGGACATGGCCGCGGAGGGCGCGTCCGTCCTCTACGTCTCGGGCGAGGAGTCCCTGGAGCAGATCAAGCTTCGCGGCGACCGCTTGGGCGTCCGCGACGGCCGGCTCTTCCTCCTGGCCGAGACCAACCTCGAGCGCATCCTGGCCCAAGCCGAGCGCCTGGCGCCCAAGATCCTGGTCGTCGATTCCATCCAGACCGTGTTCTCCGCCAAGATGACCTCCGGGCCGGGGACGATCAGCCAGGTCCGGGAGGCGGCCAACCAGATCTTCCGCTTCGCCAAGACCCGGCAGATCCCGACCTTTCTCGTCGGCCACATCACCAAGGACGGTTCCCTGGCCGGGCCGAAATCGCTCGAGCACATCGTCGACGTCGTCCTCCTCTTCGAGGGCGAACGGGACCACAGCCACCGGGTCCTCCGGGCCATGAAGAACCGGTTCGGGCCGGTCTCGGAGCTGGCCGTCTTCGAGATGACGGCCTCGGGGCTCCAGCCCATCCTCAACCCGTCGGCGTTCTTCCTGCGGGAACGGCCCCGCGACGAGGCCGGCAGCGCCGTCGTCTGCACGGTCAAGGGCACGCGGCCGCTCCTGGCCGAGATCCAGGCGCTCGTCTCGTCGACGCTGTTCACGGGCAATCCGCGGCGCATGACCATCGGCCTCGACCACTACCGGGCGGCCATGCTTCTCGCTCTGGTCGAGAAGAAGGCCGGCTACAGCTTCGCCGGCGAGGATATCTACCTCAACGTGGCCGGGGGGATGTCGATCGAGGAGCCGGCCGTCGACCTGGGCGTCGTCATGGCCGTGGTCTCGTCCCTCAAGAACATGCCCCTGCCCCAGGACATGGCCTTTTTCGGGGAAGTCGGCCTGTCCGGGGAGATCCGCTCCGTCAGCCAGCCCCTCGTCCGGATCAAGGAGGCCCAGGCCCTGGGCTTCGGGACCATCCTGCTGCCGGCCGGGAACCTCGCCGCGCTGGACCGCAAAGAGCTGCCGGACATCGAATGCTGGGGCGTGAAGACCGTGCGCGAAGCCTTGCAGCGCGTCTTCTGAACGAGTCCGATATATAAGGAACGCAGAGATGGGCATTTGGCTTTTCCGGCTGTTCGTCCTCGCCCTTATCACCGTGGGCGGCTATTTCTATCCGCCGTTCAAGCTCAACGCCGCCTTCGGGGCCGCCGCGGCCTTGGCTTCGGGCGTCCTGATGATGGTCTTGGAGACCCGCATCCGGAAGGCCCAGTTCCGGGTCCTCTGGAGCGCCGGGCTGGGCCTCCTGCTCGGGCTCCTGCTCGGGTGGCTCTTGGGCGCCGTCTATCAGTCGGTCGTCAAGACGCCCGAGATGGCCGCCTTCATCCGCATCTTCTTCCTGGTCATCATGCCCTACATCGGCGTGCTCATCGGGACGAAGAAGCCGGAATGGCTCGACCCGGTCCATCTGGTCGGCGTGTTCAAAGAGAAGCGGGCCGGGCGGAGCTTCAAGATCCTGGACACGAGCGTCATCATCGACGGGCGGATCGCCGACCTCTGCGACACCGGGTTCGTCGAGGGCACGCTCGTCGTCCCCCAGTTCGTCCTCAAGGAGCTCCATCTGGTGGCCGACTCCGCGGACGCCCAGAAGCGCCAGCGGGGCCGCCGCGGGCTCGACGTCCTCAACCATCTCCAGAAGTCCTCCCAGGTCGAGGTGGTCCTCACGGACACCGACTTTCCCGAAGCCCGCGACGTCGATTCCAAGCTCATCGAGCTGGCCAAGTCCATGGACGCCAAGATCGTCACCAACGATTTCAACCTGAACAAGGTCGCCGGCATCCACGGCATCGGGGTCCTCAATATCAACGAGCTGGTCAACTCCCTGCGGCCGGTCGCTCTGCCCGGCGAGACCATGAACGTCTTCATCCTCAAGGAAGGCAAGGAGAAGGAGCAGGGCGTCGCCTATCTCGAGGACGGGACCATGGTCGTCGTCGACAACTCGAAGCGGCTGATCGGCCAGTCGGTCGACGTCACCGTCACCTCGGTCCTCCAGACGACAGTCGGGAAGATGATCTTCGGCCGCTTCAACGGGGAGGCGAAATGAGCGGCACGTCGGTCATCATCGTCGCCGCCGGGGCCGGGACCCGCTTCGGGGAGATGAAACAGTTCGCCTATCTCCGGGCCAAGCCCGTTCTGGAGTGGACCTTGGAGCGCTTCGAGGCCCACGCCGGCGTCGGGGCGGTGGCGCTCGTCCTGCCCGACGAGAACGACCTGAAGCACTACCGGATGCGCTATCCCAAGATCATCGACATCGTCCGCGGCGGGGACAGGCGTCAGGATTCGGTCTGGCAGGGCTTCCGGCTCCTGAGCGCGGTCGGGCCGGAGATCGTGCTGATCCACGACGGCGCCCGGCCCCTGGTCCCGGCGGACCTCATCAGCCGGGTCATCGAGGCGGCCCGGGCCGACGGCGCGGCGGTTCCGGTCCTGGCCGTCGAGGACACGCTCAAAGAGGTCCGAGACGGGCGTGTGACCGGCACGGTCGACCGGACACTCCTCTTCCGGGCCCAGACGCCGCAGGGCTTCCGCTACGACGTCCTGAAAAAGGCCCTGGACGCGGCCCGCAAGGACAGGTTCTACGGCACCGACGAGGCGGCCCTGGTCGAGCGCCTCGGGCTCCCTGTGACCGCGGTCCCCGGCGACCCCCGGAACATCAAGATCACGACCCCGGTCGACATCCCCATCGCGGAGGCGCTTCTCGATGCATAAGATCGGTCTGGGCTACGACATCCACCGGCTCGAGGCTGGGCGCCGGCTCGTCCTCGGCGGGGCCGACATCCCGTCCGGCGCGGGCCTTCTCGGGCACTCCGACGGCGACGCGCTCGTCCACGCCGTCATCGACGCCCTGCTCGGGGCGCTCGGAGAAAGCGACATCGGCACGCATTTCCCGGACACGGACCCGCATACTGCGGGCGCGCGGAGCCTGGGCCTGCTCGAGACGGTCATGGGCCTGGTCCGGTCGCGCGGCGGCGAGATCGTCAACGTCGACGCGGTCATCGTCGCCGAAGAGCCGAAGATGGGGCCACACATCACGGCCATGAAGGCGGCCCTGGCCCCGGTCTTGGGCGTCCCCGAGACGGCCCTGGGCATCAAAGCCAAGACCAACGAGGGCCTCGGGCCGGTCGGCGAGAAGCGGGCCATCGCCTGCTACGCCGTCGCTTTCCTCAAGCTTCCCGACTAAGCTCCGTTAGGGTCTGTCCCCGCAGGGGACTATCCCTCTGGTTGACTTGGCCCAACGTTCCGCATATCCTCCGGTCTAAATATCCGCGAGGAGGCCGCATGAACATGCGCCGATCGAAGGTCATTCCGGCCGCGATGCTTCTCGGCATTGCCGCCGTCATCGTCTTCGCCATGGCCCAGGAGCCGGGTCCGCGGGGCCGGGAGATGCCGCCGCCGAAGCTTTCCGACGCCTATGTCGTCGGCGGTATCCGGCATGGGATCAGCTACTTCCCGAGGGCCGCATATGACTTCGTCAAGCCGAAGACGGCGGGCGAGCTGGACTTCCTGCACTACCACACCTACGACGAGGTCACCGCCATCCTGCGGAAGTGGGCCGACGCATACCCGAACATCGTCGACCTCTATTCGGTCGGCAAGTCCTTCGAAGGGCGCGACATCTGGCAGATCACGATCACCAACAAGTCCACCGGCAAGGATACGGACAAGCCGGCCATGTTCATCGAAGGGAACAGGCATTCGGGCGAAGTGACGGCGGCCGAGTCCGCCCTCTGGTTCGCCTGGCACATCCTCGGCGGCTACGGCCAGGATCCGGCCCTGACCAAGCTCGTCGACACCAAGGCGATCTACGTCCGGGTCAAGAACAACCCCGACGGCTCGGAGCTGTACCTGAACACGGCTCAGTCGAACCGGAGCACCGTCAGGCCGTACGACGACGACCGGGACGGGCTCCTCGACGAGGACCCGCCCGAGGACCTCGACGGCGACGGCTTCATCCTCCAGGTCCGCAAGAAGGTCGAGCCGGGCAAGGGCTCGATGACCATCGATCCCGCCGACCCGTCGGGACGGCTCATGAAGCGGGCCGAGGCCGGCAAGGGCGATTACACCGTCACGTCGGAAGGCCTTGACAACGACGGCGACGGCCGCGTCAACGAGGACGGCATCGGCGGTCTCGACCTCCACCGCAACTATCCCGAGAACTGGCGGCCCATGCCCGGCCGCGACCTGACCGGCCGCGGCTTCACCCAGGGCGGGGCGGGCGAGTACCCGCTCTCCGAGCCCGAGACCCGGGCCGTCTTCACCTTCCTCCTCGAGCACCCCAACGTCAGTGTCGTCCAGACCATGGACACGACCGTGCCGATGCTCCTCCACGGGCCGTCGACGAGCCGGATGAGCGAATCGATGTTCCCCGAGGACATGAAGATCTACCGGTATTTCGACGAGCAGGGGAAGACGATCACCGGCTATGCGGACGCCGGGGACACCTACTGGGATTACGCCAACCTCGGGCGCGCCGATCGCGATATGCGGGCCAGGGCCGCCGAGATGGGCTTCGAGATCCCCCGCGAACCCGAGGGCCAGCCCCTTTTCGGCCACTCCCCCGATTTCGGCTACCTCTACTACGGTGCGGTCTGGTACGGCGACGAGCTCTGGAACGGCGGCCGCGCCAAGGATTACGACGGCGACGGCCGGGTCACGGACCTGGAGAACCTCCGTTACATCGACGAAGAGCTCGGCGGCCGCTATTTCAAGCCCTGGACCAAGTTCACCCACCCGAAGCTCGGCGAAGTGGAGATCGGCGGCTTCAATCCCAAGTTCTGGCGCCAGAACCCGCCGGTCGAGATCCTCGAGGAATGGATCAAGAAAGAGGCCCTGTTCAACCTCTTCCTGGCCCAGTCCCTGCCCCAGGTCAAGATCGTCTCGGCCGGGATCAAGCCGGTCAAGAAGGAAGCGGACACGTTCGAGATCGTCGCCGTTTTCAGCAACGAAGGCTTCCTGCCCACGGCGCTCAAGATGGCCGACCGGGTCAAGATCGTCCGGCCCGACGCGGTCTCGGTCCGGCTGCCGGCCGGCGCGGAGCTCGCGAGCGGCGTCCGGGTCCGCCAGGACATCGGCTTCATCCAGCAGAACGAGAAGAAAGAGATCCGCTGGAAGGTCAAGATCAAGCCGGGCACGGCCGGCCAGGCCGAGGTCTCGATCTCCTCGACCCGCGGCGGCGTCGCCCGGACGGCGGTGAAGATCGGCTAGGCCTGCCCGCGTCCCGCCCTCCCGGTCCGGCCCGCCGCCGGCCTGTCCTCCGGGGGCCGGAAAAGCGCATTTCCGGCGGGCAAAGGAATCCTGTATAATCGAGGGGGGTCAGTTGGGCGATTTTTAGCCAGGCGGGCGTCCTGAAGCTGAACACCCCTCCGCCGGGCTTAGAGTAACCATCCCTGTCCCGGGAAGATTTGATCCCGCCCCCCGTCTAATAGGGTGCGGAGGATGAGTGAGCATATCCGCATGGAAGAGAAACAGCTGGTTCGGCTGGCTCAGGAAGGAAGCCCGGCGGCTTTCGAGGAGCTGGTCGCCAAGTACCAGCCGAAGGTGTTCAGCATGGCTTTGAGTTTCACCCGGAACCGGGAAGCGGCCGACGATCTGGCCCAGGAGATCTTCCTGAAGGCCTATCTGGCCCTGCCCCGGTTCCACGGGAAGTCGGAGTTCGGGACCTGGCTCTACCGGATCTCCATCAACCACATCCGGGACTTCCTGCGGAAAAAGGGCCGGGCCAAGGAAGTCTCCCTGGACGACGTCCCGGAGATCTCGTTCTCGGACCGGGAACAGGCCGAAAAGGCCGAACAGGAGAGGGAGACGGAGGCCCGCCGGACGCTCGTCCAGACGTTCGTGCGGAGCCTGCCGGAAAAATACAGGGTCATCGTGACGCTCCGCGACATCCAGGGTCTGGCCTACGAGGAGATCTCACGGATCCTGAAGCTCTCACCGGGCACCGTCGACTCACGCCTCCACCGGGCGCGGCGGATGCTCCGGGTCAAGCTGGCGCCCTATCTCACCGGGGAAGGAGGGGCAAATGAACTGTCGCAAGGTTGAGAAACTGCTCCTGAAGTCCTTCGACGGACGGCTCGACGGCCGTGACCGGGACCTTCTCGAGAGCCACCAGGGGACGTGCCCGGCCTGCCGGAAGGCCGAGAAGGAGTACCGGACCATGCTCGGCCTTCTGAAGGACGGCCGGGAGGCCGCGCCGCTGCCGCGGTTCTGGGAGCGGCTCGAACCCCGGCTGCGCGAAGAGACCGAGCTCGTGCCCCTGCTCTTCTGGGAGCGCTGGAGCCTGCGGGCCATCCCTGTGTTCCTGACGCTGGTCATCCTCCTGGGCGGGTTCCTGTTCTTCGCCCCGAAGGCGCGCGAGCTGGGCCAGTCGGCGACCCTGCTCCTCGAGAACCGCGATCCCCTCTCCGAGACCCAGGCCCTGTTCGACACGGACAAGGCGGATACGAGGACCATGATGCTCCTCTTCGCCTCCCTGGACGAGAAAGCCCCGGCAAGGAGGCCGGCGCCATGAAGACGAAATACAAGATCCTCGTCGCCTTGACCCTCCTCGTGGTCTTCGGCCTCGGCGTCGCTGCCGGAGTGCTCGGCCAGCGGTACGTCACGCACCGGGCCAGCCGCCGTGCGGCGGCCGCCCGGCCGCACCCGCCGTCTCCCGAGAGCTGGGCCAAGGAGCTCGGGCTGACCCAGGAACAGCAGGACAAGATGCGCGAGATCTTCAAGCAGAACGAGGAGCGGATGAAGGCCTACCGGACCGAGAGCCGGGCCCGCCTGAGCGAGCTCCGCAAACAGCTCTGGGAGGAGACCAACGCGGTCCTCACGCCCGAGCAGAAAAAGAAGAACGACGAGATGATCCGCCGCTTCGAGGAGTGGCGGAAAAAGGAATCGGAACGGAACCCGTCACGCGACCGGCGGTCGCAGGACCCTCCCCCGCCGGACCGGGAGAGATAAAAGGAGATCTGTCATGAAGAAGAAAATCATCTGGATCATCGTCGCCCTGGTCATCGTCACCGGGGTGATCCTCGGCCTGACCGTCTTCAAGAGCGGGAAGAACGGGGAGATCAAATACCGGACCGAAGCGATCGGCCTGGGCGATATCGAAGCCCTGGTCGTCACCTCGGGGACCCTGAACCCGACCGAGACCATCGATATCGGCGCGCAGGTCTCGGGCAAGGTCGAGAAGCTCTACGCCGACTTCAACACGGCCGTCAAGCAGGGCCAGATCGTGGCCGAGCTCGATCAAGAGCAGCAGAAGATGAAGATCCAGCAGAACGAGGCCAGCTACCAGACCCGTTCGGCGTCGCTCGAGCAGGCCAAGGTCGGGCTCCAGACGTCCGAGAAGGGCTTTGAGCGGGCCAAAGCCCTCTTCGCCAAGAACCTCCTCTCGGTCGAGGAGATGGACGTCGCCGAGGCGGCCTTCCTCAACGCCAAGAGCGCCCTCATGTCGTCGCAGGCCAGCCTGGCCCAGGCCAAGAGCACGCTCGACCAGAGCAAGGTCGACCTGGGCTACTGCATCATCCGGTCGCCCGTCGACGGGGTGGTCATCACCCGGAAGGTCAACATCGGCCAGACGCTCCAATCGAGCTTTACCGCGCCGGTCCTCTTCCAGGTGGCCACCGACCTGACCAAGATGAAGGTCGAATGCGACGTCGACGAGTCCGATATCGGCAAGGTCAAGGAGGGGCAGAAGGTCCGCTTCACGGTCGAGGCCTACCAGAACGAAACGTTCAACGGCGTCGTGGCGCAGGTCCGGGTCTCGCCGACGACCGTCCAGAACGTCGTCACCTACACGACCATCGTCAATGTCGAAAACCCCGAGAAGAAGCTCCTGCCGGGCATGACGGCGACCGTATCCATGATCGTCGGCGAAGCCAAGAACGTCCTGCGCGTCCCCAACGCGGCCCTGCGCTTCACGCCCGCCATGACCCCCGAAGAGATGGCCAAGACCCTGCAGGAGATGAGGGACCGGTTCATGGCCCAGCGGCAGGCCCAGGGGGGCCAGCCGGGCGCGGCACCCCAGGGTACGGGCGCTCCGGCGGCGGCCGGCGGTCAGGCCGCCGCGGGCGGCCAGAGGCCGGAAGGCCAGGGCGGCCGCACCGGCGGCGGCCAGAACCGGCAGCAGATGCCCCGCGTCTGGGTCCAGGACCAGGACGGCAAGCTGAAGATGGTCATGGTCCGGACAGGGGTCTCGGACACGTCCTATTCGGAGATCGTCCGCAGCGAGCTCAAGGAAGGCGACGTCGTCATCCTCGGCACGTTGACGGCCACGTCCACGACCGCCTCCGGCCCCAACATGGGCGGGATGATGTTCATGGGCGGACCGCCGTCCGGCGGACGGCGCTAGGCCTTCGACCGGACTTTTCTTAAAGGAATATGACCATGCCCGGAAACGTTATCGAGCTGAAGAACCTGGCCAAGACATACTGCGTCGGGGAGACCGAGGTCCGGGCCCTGCGCGGCGTGTCCTACAACATCGCCAACGGGGACTTCCTGGCCATCATGGGCCCGTCGGGCTCGGGCAAGTCCAGTCTGATGAACATCCTCGGCTGTCTCGACCGTCCGACCTCCGGAGAGTACTTCCTCGACGGGGAAGAGGTCTCCACGTTCGACAAGACCAAGCTGGCCCTCATCCGGAACCAGAAGATCGGCTTCGTCTTCCAGAGCTTCAACCTGCTCTCCCGGACGACCGCCTTGGAGAACACCGAGCTGCCGCTCCTCTATTCACGGACGAACGTCAAGGACATGGCCGAGCGGGCCCTGGCCTCGCTGGCGGCCGTCGGCTTGAAGGACCGGGCCCATCACAAGACGAATCAGCTGTCGGGCGGCGAGCAGCAGCGCGTGGCCATCGCCCGGGCCCTCCTCAACAATCCGACCCTGATCCTGGCCGACGAGCCGACCGGCAACCTCGACAGCACGACGAGCTCGGAGGTCATGAACATCTTCAAGTCCCTCAATGAATCGAAGGGCATGACCATCGTCATGGTCACCCACGAGCCCGACATCGCGGCTTGGGCCCGCACCCGGATCTACCTCAAGGACGGATTGATCGTCCGGGAGGAGCGGTCCTGACCCCGGCGGGGCGGTCCGCGAAGGAGTACCAGCCATGATCAAGCGAACTCTGAGGCACGGGGCCCAGACGCTCCGCGTCGCCCTCCGGGCCCTCAACCGGAACAAGATGCGGTCGTTCCTCACGGCCCTGGGCATCATCATCGGCGTCGGGGCCGTGATCGCCATGGTCAGCATCGGCGAGGGGGCCAAGCGCGGCATCGAGAGCCGCTTCGCCGCCATGGGGACGAACCTTCTCTTCGTCTCGCCCGGCAGCCAGAACCAGCGGGGCGTCCACACGGGCTGGGGCAGCATGACCACCCTCAAGGAGGACGACGGTTTGGCCATCGGCCGGGAGTGCCCGGCCGTCCTGTACATCTCCCCCTCGGTCAGCGCCCGGGCTCAGACGGTCTACGGCAACAAGAACTGGAATACCTCGATCTCCGGGACCGGCGAGCGCTATCCCGAGGTCCGCAACTGGGACGTCGAGTTCGGGACCTACTTCGACGAGGCCATGGTCAAGTCGGCCGCCAAGGTCTGCGTCCTCGGGGCCGACGTCAAGACGAACCTGTTCGAAGACGAAGACCCCATCGGCAAGGTCGTCCGCATCAAGAAGATCCCGTTCAAGGTCCTGGGCGTCCTCAAGAAGCGGGGCGAGTCGGGCGGCTTCGGCAGCCGCGACGACATGATCACCATCCCCTACACGACGGCCATGCGGCGCCTCCAGGGCATCGACTACATCCAGTCGGTCGACGTCCGGGCCGTTTCGTCCGAGGCCCTGCCCGAAGCCGTCGCCCAGATCCAGGACCTCCTGCGCAACCGGCACCGCATCGCGCCCGGCGCAGAGGACGACTTCACCGTCCGCAACATGTCGGAGATCGCCGAGACCGCCGCCCAGGCCACGCAGATGATGACGGTCCTGCTGGGCAGCATCGCCTCGATCTCGCTGCTCGTCGGCGGCATCGGCATCATGAACATCATGCTCGTCTCGGTCACGGAGCGGATCCGCGAGATCGGCCTGCGCATGGCCGTCGGCGCGCGTGAGATCGACATCCTGCTCCAGTTCCTGACCGAGGCCATCGTCCTGAGCCTGATGGGCGGCCTCATCGGCATCGGCTTCGGCCTCGGGGCGTCCCGGCTGATCAAGAAGATCAAGATGTTCTCGGCGTTCAACACCGTGGTGTCCCTCGAATCGGTCCTGCTGGCCTTCTTCTTCGCCGCGGCCATCGGCATCTTCTTCGGCTTCTACCCGGCCCGGAAGGCCTCCCGGCTCGATCCCATCGAGGCCCTGCGATATGAATGATCTAGGAGTCCGATCATGACGAAGAAAACGATCCTTCCCCTGCTGATCATCGCCCTGTCATTGGCGGGCCACGGGTCCGCCCAGCAGACCGGCGGCACGATGACCATCTCCCTCGACGACTGCATCGCCCGGGCCCTCAAGGACAACCTGGGCGTGGCCATCCAGATCCTCGGGCCGGAGATCTCGTCCGAAGCCCTCAGCCAGGCCGAGGCCAAGTACGTCCCGACGCTCAGCTTCAGCGCCCGGAGCTCGAGCTCGGAGAACGCCTCCTATTCCTACATCGACGCGGCCGAGAGCCTGATCGACAAGACGCAGAATTACACTTTCCTCAACGCCAGCCAGCCCCTGCCGACGGGAGGCACGTTCAGCATCGACATGTCGGGCTACAAGACCTCGACCAACCGGACCGGCCAAACCATCAACCCCCGCTACAGCACGACGCTGCGGTTCAACTTCAACCAGCCCCTGCTGAAGAACTTCGGCAGCAAGATGAGCCGGCGGGAGATCCTGGTGGCCAAGAACAACCTGGGCGTGTCCGATGAGACCCTCCGCAAGACCCTGATGGACACCGTCTACAGCGTCGAGAGCGCCTACTGGAACCTGGTCTACAGCATCGAGAACCTCGACGTCCGTAAACAGTCGCTCCAGCTGGCCAAGGACCTGCTCGAGAAGAACCAGCGCTCGGTCGAGGTCGGCACCCTGGCCCCCATGGAGGTCTTGAGCGCCCAGGCCGAGGTGGCCACCCGCGAGGCCGACCTCATCCAGGCGGAAGTGCAGATCAAGAGCAACGAGGATCAGATGAAGCAGCTCCTCCGCTTCACCGAAGCCGAGGATAAGGCCGTGACGGCCATCCTTCCCAAGGACAAGCCTACCTACGTCGCCCGGACGGTCGACCTCGACGAGGCCATCGCCAACGCCGTCCAGTATCGGACCGACCTCGAGATCTCCCGCATCAACCTCGAGACCGACCGGCTCAACCTCAGCTACGCCAAGAACCAGGTCCTGCCGGACCTCAGCCTCAATGCCTCGTACTACAGCCCGGGCATCGACGGAACACAGCTCATCTACGCGGGCAACCCCCTGACGACACCGGTCATCGGCACCATCCCGGGCGGCATCGGGGGCGCGCTGGCGCAGACGGGCAAATTCCAGTACCCGAACTGGAACCTCGGGCTGACCATGACCCTGCCCCTGGCCAACGTCTTCAACCGGGCCAGCCTCGCTCAGGCCAAGCTGAACCTGAGACAGGCCATGCTCGAGATGGAAAACCAGAAGGTCCAGATCTACGTCGAGGTCAAGAACGCCGTCCGCTCGGTCGAAGCCAACTACAAAAGGATCCTCGCCTACACCACGGCCCGGCAGCTGGCCGAACAGAAGCTCGCGGCCGAGGAGGAGAAGCGCCGGGTCGGCATGAGCACCAATTACGTGGTCCTGACCTACCAGCGCGACCTGGCCAACGCCCGCATCTCCGAGCTCAACGCCATCGTGTCCTTCAACGTCTCGATCGCCTCCCTGGAGAGATCGATGGGGACGAACCTGGCCTCCAAGAACATCCAGTTCACGGACTTCGTGCCCGGCCCCCGTTAAGGGGCCGGGACGTCCTTTTATATTGACTCCAAACGATTTACTTGATTTCTGCCGGGCGCTGTGCTATCTTCGGTTCAAAGGGTGACCGACCCGATCCAACCCAGCTGTTGGAGAAAAATCTATGAACAGAAAACTCATCCGGCCCGACCTTTCCGAGATCAAGGAGCGCATGAGCCAGGACAAGGAACGGGAAAAAGAAGCGATCCATAAACGGACGCACCCGCCGACCGACACGTTCGCCGAGAGCTACTACTACCTCAAACAGATGAACAAGAAGACGCCCATGGCCGTCGTCTACACGGACGGCCAGGTCGTCGAAGGCTACATCGAGTGGTACGACCGGAACTGCATCAAGCTCAACCGCGACGGCGCGCCGAACCTCCTCATCTACAAAGCCGGCATCCGCTGCCTCTACAAGGTCGGCGAAGGGTCCGAGACCGAGGGAGCCGGACCAGACCGGAAATGACGATCCCCTCGATCGGGGTGACGTCCGGCGATCCGGGCGGCATCGGACCCGAGATCCTCATCAAGACCCTCGCCGGGGCCGGCGCGTTGCCGCCGGCGGCCTATATCATTTTCGGCGACCCCCGGGTCATCCGGTCCGAAGAAGAGCGGCTCGGGCTTCGCCTTCCCCTCGGCGAATGGCGTCCCGGAGACTCCGCCGAACCGGGGGTCTTCCTGTCCGCCGCGCCCGGCCCGCTGGAGGATTATAGGGTCGGCGCGGTTTCGGCGGTGAACGGAGAGGCGTCGTTCCGCGCGTTCGAAGCGGCGATCGGCGCGGCCCGGGCCGGCCGGCTCGCGGCCGTGGTCACGGCGCCTGTCTCGAAAGCGGCCTGGGCCCTGGCCGGACATGCCGTTCGCGGTCATACGGAGTATTTGGACCGGCTCCACCCCGGGGCCATCATGGCCTTCTGGTCGGACCGGCTCAAGGTCGCCCTGTTCAGTCACCACCGTCCGCTCCGCGAGGCCGTCGAGGCGGTCAGGGCGGACGCGCTCGTCGATTTCTTCCGGGCCCTCCACCGCGGCCTGGGACGGCTGCCCGGCGGTCCCTACCGGCTGCTCCTGGCCGGTCTGAATCCTCACGCCGGCGAGGACGGGTACCTGGGACGGGAGGAGGCTGGGGACATCCGTCCGGCCGTGGACAGAGCGGCCGCCGAAGGGATCCCGGTGTCCGGACCGTTCCCTCCGGATACCGTCTTTCTGGGGGCTCTGGACAAGAAGGACACGGTCGCCGTCGCCCTCTACCACGACCAGGGGCTCATCCCCTTCAAGCTCGTGTCCTTTGCCACGGGGGTCAACGTGACCCTGGGCTTGCCGTTCGTCCGAACCTCGCCCGACCACGGGACGGCGTTCGATATTGCGGGGAAAGGCGTCGCCGATCCCCGGAGCATGGAGGAGGCGGTCCGGCTGGCCGCGGCCTTCAGCGCGACCGGTTCTTGAGCGCGGCCCGGATCTCCCGGTCCGTGTCCCTTTTCTTGATGGCCTCTCGCTTCTCGTGTTCCCGTTTGCCCCGGGCGAGAGCGAGCTCGATCTTGATCTTGCCCTTGTCGCCGAGGTAAACCCGGGTCGGGACGATGGTCAGGCCCCGCTCCTGGGTCTTCCCCGTGAGGCGCTTGATCTCGCGGCGATGGAGCAGGAGCCGGCGGTCCCGGAGGGGGTCGTGATTGAAGATATTGGCCGGCTCATACGGGCTGATGTGGCATTTGACCAGGAGAACCTCTCCGCCCCGCACCTCGGCGTAGCATTCCTTGAGGCTGATCCGCCCGGCCCGGACCGACTTGACCTCGCTCCCGACCAGGGCCATTCCCGCCTCGAGGGTCTCCAAGATGATATAGTCGTGCGTGACGGTCTTGTTGACGGCGACGTTTTTCATGGCTCGGCTTGACCCGCGGGCCGGTCCGGGGCGACCTCGATCAGGGCGATGCGCCGCTTGCTCATCTTCTCGACCGTCAGGCGGAAGCGGCCGAACTCGAGCGAGTCCTTCTCGTGCGGCAGCCGGCCGAATTCGTTGAGGAAGAAGCCGGCCAGGGTCGTGTAATCCCTCTTCTCGGGGATGCGGAGGTCGACCAGGGCGTTGACCTCCTTGACCGGGGCGGCCCCGGCGACGAGATACCGTCCCCGGTCGAGCGGGGTGTACCAGGTCCCGGCCTGGTCGTCGTGCTCGTCCTGGATCTCCCCGACGATCTCCTCGATGATGTCCTCGAGCGTCACCAGGCCGTCGACGTTGCCGAACTCGTCGACGACGAGGGCCATGTGGACGGCCTTCTCCTGCATCTGGAGGAGGACCTTCTCGAGGGAGGCGAATTCCGGGACGAAGAACGCCCTGCGAAGGACGTCCTTGACTGCAAATTCTTTATTATCAATTAAGTATGTGATGATATCTTTTCCGTGGATAATGCCTTCGATGCTGTCGAGCCGGCCCCTGTAGACGGGGTAGCGCGAATAGCCGGCCGAGCGGACCGTCTCCAGCACGTCCTCGCGGCGGGAGTCGATCTCGATGGCCCGGATCTCCGGCCGGGGGACCATGACCTCCTTGACCGGCCGGGAGCCGATGTCGAGGGCGCCCGAAACGATCCGTCGCCGCAGGGCGGACAGCCCGCGCGCCCCGGCGTGGAGAGCGAGGCGCGTTTCCTCTTCGTTGAGCGAACGAAAGGTGGAGTCCCGGCCGCCCCTGGACGAGGGCATGAGCAGCCCGGTCATGAGGCCGAAGATCTTGGCCACGGGCGCAAGCAGGATCATCATGCCCCGCATCGGATAGGCCATCAGCGAGACGGTGCGGACCGCGTTGTGGGCGGCGAACGTCTTCGGGTTGACCTCGCCGAACACCAGCAGGAGCACGGTCGTGGCGACGGTCGCGTAGAGCACGGCCCGGCTCCGGTGCGCCTCCGGCAGGACGGCGGCAAAGAGCGAGGTCGCGATCGAGGCTGCGGCCACGTTGACGAGCGTATTCCCGATCAGGATGGTGGCCAGGAGGCCGTTCGTCCGGGCCAAGATCCTCCGGGCCAGGGCGGCCGATTTGGAGCCCTTCTTTTCACGGTACTCGAGGGAATAGGGGCTGACGGCGATGAATGCCGTCTCCGACGAGGAAAAGAAGGCGCTGAGGACGAGGCACAGGAAGAACAGGAGGATCCCGGTCAGGATCATGGACGTCCGTTCAGGCGGCGACGCGGGGCTTGGCGGTCTTGAACGAGCGGGACAGGGTGCCCAGGAGCTTCGTTTCGATCTTGGAGCAGGGGACGGCGACGGTTTCCGAGATCTCGGAAACGATGAGCTCCTTGGCCTTCTCCATCATCTTCTTTTCCCGGAAGGACAGCGGCTTCTGACGGCTCAGGAAGTAGAGGCTCTTCAGGACGGTGGCCATGTCGTGGAGCGTCCCCGATTTCATCAGGTTGAGGTGCTCCTTGTAGCGCCCCTTCCAGTCCGTGGTGACGTCGACGTCCCCGTTCCCCATGAATTGGAAGATCTTACGGATGGAGTCCTCCGTCACGGGCCGGCGGATGCCGAGCTCGAGGACGGTGGCGCTGGGGACCGTGACCAGCGTGTTATTGCAGATGATCCTCAGGTTATAGACCTGGAACAGCTGCCCGTCATAAGCCTGCTGTTGGATGGCCTCGACGACCCCAAGGCCCTGATTGGGGTAGATGACCTTATCGCCGATCTTCAATGATTTCATGTCTTCCGATTATACCGCAAGACGGGGGCCGAGTCAACGCGCCCTCCGGCCCCCCCCGCCTCCCTCCGGCCTTGACAGGCAGGGGGGGTTCGGGTAACATACCTCCTCCATAGGTGTTGGACAATCATGAAGAGAACGTTTCAGCCGAACAACCGAAGACGCAAGAAAGCCCACGGTTTCCGTGTCCGCATGAAGACCAAAGGCGGCCAGGAAGTCATCAAGAGCAGAAGGCGCAAGGGTCGCAAGCGCGTTTCTGTCTGATGAATGAGTGCCTGACGCCTCTCGAGAGGATCCGTAAAAAGAGCGATTTTGCGGGCCTCTACAGGGATGGCAGCCGCTTTCGGGGACGGTATTTCACCCTGGTCTTCCGCAGGAACGGACTGGGCCATTCGCGCCTGGCGGTCGTCGCCAGCCGGAAGGTCGGGCCAGCGGTCGTCCGGAACAGGGTCAAACGCAGGTTCCGCGAGCTTTTCCGGAGGAACAAGGCCCTCCTGGCGGAGCCGCTCGACCTTATCGTCATAACCCGGCCCGAGTCGGGGGAGGCCGCCTGGACCGACATCCGGGAGGCCTACGAGTCGTCGCTAGCAACGATCTTTCGAAAACGGATATCATCGTGAAAGCCGTCGCCCTCGCCCTGATCCGCCTGTACCAGCTCACCCTGTCCCCCCTGTTCGGCACCCGCTGCCGCTTCCATCCGACCTGTTCCGTCTACACCCAGGAGGCGATCGTCAAGCACGGCGTCCTGCGCGGGGTCGGCCTGGGGACCCGAAGGCTCTTGCGTTGCCATCCTTTTCATGCGGGCGGGATCGACCCCGTCCCCTGAGAGTGAGACAGAATGGAAAAAAGACTCATCCTGGCCATCGTGCTGTCGTTCCTGGTCCTGATGGGCTACCAGTATTTCTTCGTCAAGCCGAACAAGGCCGACCTGAATCCCCCGGTCCCGGTGACCGCGCCACCCTCGACCCCGGTGCCCGGGACCGCCGGCGCGATCCGGGAGCAGGCCAAACCGGCCCCGGCCGAGAGCGTTCCGGCTCCGGCCCCAGCCCCAGGGGCGGTCGCCGGCCAGGCCGAAAAGGACGTCGTCGTCGATACCCCGCTTTACCGGGCCGTCTGGTCGAACAAGGGCGGCGTCCTCAAGAGCTGGAAGCTCAAGAAATATAAGAACGTCGCTGGGACAACCATTTCTTGGGATGTGCTTTGGAAGAAGCTCGGGGGGAAAAAGGCCCAGCCTCTGAAGGAAGATCTGAAGGAAGATCTCGAGCTCGTCCCGGC
>JAPKZE010000425.1 GCA_026393955.1 Candidatus Aminicenantota bacterium | reverse complement strand
CGTCCTGTCGCGCGACATCCTGACCTGTCCCGAGGGCGACATCCCCGGGACCGAGGTCCTCTATACGATCGTCGGCGGCAAGGTCCTTTACCACCGTTGACGGACGATCATCCAGGAGAACGACCATGGCTCTGAGACTTTCCGGTCGCATCGTCGTCCCTGCCCTGCTCATCGCCCTCCTGGCCCCTTCGCTCGCCGCGCAGGATGCCGACAAGCCCACGGCCACCCCGGTCAAGGCCAGCCGTTGGGAATCGAACCTGTCCGGCGGCTGGGTCAGCAACGGGCGCGTCGGGCTGGTCAAGTCGTTCTGGTGGTACGCCCTGCCGAAGGTCTTCGCCCTGGGCCTGAGCTTCGACTACGTCTACGAGGCCATGCCGCTCTCCGTCGACATCGCGCTGAACGCCCCCATCCCCGTCGTCGTCCCCTTTGTCTGCGCCGGGGCCGGAACCAGCCTGACCTCCGGCGGCATCACGTTCTACGGCGGCGGCATCAAGGTCCGGCTGAAGAAGAGGTTCGGGCTCATCGCCGAGTACCGGAAATACCGGTACACCCACAGCAATACGGACACGAACCCGGCCGTGGAGGAGACGGTCAACACCGACTACCTCGGGGCCGGGATCGCCTGGATCTACTGAGCCGCGACCGGACCAAGGAGGGCACATGAAGATCTTCAGGAAGAAAGACCGGGAGGCCGAGCGCCTCAAAGCACTCGTCCGGGAGAAATACGGCCGGATCGCCGAGGACGCCCCGGCGCCGGGCGCGCCGCCGTCGACGCCCGCCGCGGTCTCGAGCTGCTGCTGCGCCCCGAAGGCGGGTCCTTGCTGCGCACCGGCGCCCGAGCTCTCGGCCGACACCTACTACAGCGAGGACGTCGCCGGCCTCAAGGACGCCTACGGCAAGATCGAGGGCCACGTCGAGGAGGCCGACCTCGGACTCGGCTGCGGCCTGCCCACCCAGCATGCCGGGCTCGCGCCGGGGCAGACGGTCGTCGACCTCGGCTCCGGGGCCGGCAACGACGTTTTCATCGCCCGCGCCGCCGTCGGCGGGACGGGCCGGGTCATCGGCATCGACATGACGCCCGAGATGATCGCCAAGGCCCGGGAGAACGCCGCCCGCCGCGGCTTCGGCAACGTCGAGTTCCGCCTCGGAGAGATCGAGGCGCTGCCGGTGGATGCCGCGGCCGCCGACGTCGTCGTCAGCAACTGCGTCCTCAACCTCGTCCCCGACAAGACGAAGGCCTTCGCCGAGATCTTCCGCATCCTCAAGCCGGGCGGCCGGTTCTGCGTCTCGGATATCGTCCTCGAGGGCGAGCTCCCGGCGGAGCTGCGTCGGGCGGCCGAGCTCTACGTCGGCTGCGTGGCCGGGGCGCTCGAACGGGACCGCTACCTGGACATCATCCGCAAGACGGGATTCGCCGACGTCGAGATCAAGTCCTCGAAGCGGCTCGACCTCCCCGACGAGGTCTTGCTCGATCACATCGACGCCGCGGCGCTGGCCCGCTATCGCGCCTCCGGCGCCGCCGTCCTGAGCCTCACGGTCGTCGGCGAACGGCCCCGGCGCTGAGGGACGGCCGGCCCGGGCCCCTCCCCGGCGCAACGGCGCTTGGCCCGCTGGGGTATAATATCAAGGTCGAAACGCCGAAGACGGAGCGTCGCCCATGACTCGAAGACCGGCCTACTTGCTGTTCCTGACGGGGATCATCCTCGCGGTCGCCTCAACGCCGGCCCTGGCCCAGTACCCGGGACCCGACCGGGCGCCCGTCCGCTTCTATGCCGACCTCGGCTACGTCAATCTCTTCGACTACCCCAAGTGGATCAGCCTCGGTCCCGAGGTCGAGTTCCGTCTCGGCCGGGTCGTCTCCTTCAATCCCGAGGTGATGATCTGGATCCGGGAGACGGCCGGCTCCAACGTCGATTTCGTGCCCGCCGCGACCCTGAACTTCAGGCTGAACCGGTTCACCTTCGGCGTCGGCGCCGCCCTGAAGGTCGACGATTGGGGCGAAGCCGCGGCCGGATCGCTCGTCCCCAAGTTCCAGTTCGGCTATATGGCCGGCCCGACGCGGCTGGGCCTGTCCATTTACTACCTGAATGAGACCCAGCACGTCGTCGTCGGAATGTCCTTCGCCATGCGCCTCGGGGGCGGGCCCCGCCGGGAGCCCGACGAATAGAGGCGTCTGTCCTTCTTAGAGCGCGGCCAGGCGCCTGCGGGCGTCGGCCAGCTCGGGGTGGGTCGGGTCGGCGTCCTTCCAGTATTCGAGGAACTTCCGGTACTCGACCGCCGCGCCCGCCTTGTCCGCTTTCTCCTCGAGGACCCGTGCCAGCCGATAGTGGTAAAGCGGGTGGATGAACATCCGCACTTGGTTAGAGGGATCAATGGCCGTCAACTTCCGGTATTCGGACGCGGCCGCGCCGAGATCGCCCTTCTTCCAGTAAGCCCGGGCCAAGACATCCTTGAGGAAGGGCAGGTTGTAGCTCGCCAAGGCCGGCGTGTTCATGGCCGGAAAATCCTCAAGGACGATCTCGCGTCCGAGGGTAACGGCCCGGTCAAGATCGCCCTCGGCCAGGGCCACCTCGGCCCGGAGAAGCCGATAGAGGAGCATCGTATGCGCCGCGCTGTCGGGATCGTCCTGAGCGAGGAGCGGGTCGATCTCGGCCAGCCGGGCTGCCGCGGCGGCCGTCCGTCCCCTCCCGAGCTCGACCCAGCCTCGGAGGAAGGCGCTGCGCGCTTCCGTGTCGGCGCGTTGGCCGGACCCTGTGCCGGTCAGGTAATCGATCATCCCCTGGAACCCCTTGAGCGCATCGTCGAAATCGCCCCTGTCGCGATGGATGAAGCCCGTGGCCCAATCGACCGTCGCCACCAGATAGGCCACCCCGCCGGCCTCGGCCTGCTTCCGGATCGCGGCGAAGGCGGCCAGAGACGCCTCCCCCCGGCCCAGAAGGTAATCGAAGGCGGCCTTCCACCAGTAGCCCTCCACCTTGGCCGCCGGTGTCGGGGCCCGGGCGATGAACTCGTCGAGCCAGCGATAGGCCCCGGCATAATCCTCGCGGAGGCAGGAGACATAGGCCAGGCCGGCGCAGGAAGTGTAGAAGTCCGGTTTCAGCTCCAGGGCCTCCCGGTATTTCGCCGCGGCCAGATCGAGCTTCCCCATGCGCACGTAGAGCTCGCCGCTGGAGTCGAGAGGATTGGCGTCGCCTGGGCTGATCGACGCATAGCGCTCGAAGAGGCGGAGGGCCTCGTCGTACCGTCCCTGCCTGGCGTAGATATAGGCCAGTTGGTTGATGGCGAAGCCGAAATCGGGGTCCAGGGCGATCGCTTTCCCGTAGGCGGCCGCGGCGGCGGGATAGTCCCTGCGGCCCTCGTAGGAGAACCCGATCGCGTAATGGGCGTATTTTTCGTCCGGATACTTCCGGACGAGCTCCAGGAGAAGTTGCCTCTGCTTTTCCGGGTCGTGTTCCTTCAGCCGGGCGTACTCGGCGGCGATGTAGAGCCTCTCCTTCTCGCTCGCCGCGGTCGAGTGGCGGTAGGCGGCCTGCAAAGCGTCGTTCTGGCGGTTGAAATCGCCCAGCTGGTAGACCGCCTGGGACAGGACCAAATAGGGGAAAGCGAAATCCGGATCGAGGGCGATCGACCTTTCCAGGAACTTCTGGGCGTCGGCGAAATAGAATTTCTCGAAGTCCTCCCGGCCCCGGAGGAAATAATTGTAGGCCTCCATGGAGCTCGTCGTGAGCTCAATGATGGGCCGGACGGGCGCTTCGAGCTTGAGGATGGGCTTGCCGATGCCGCGGCCGACCTGCCGGCTGATCTCGTCGATCTGGGACTTGAGGATGCTGGCTACGCCCTCTCCTCTGGCCGACGCGCTTCGCAGCGACTCCCGCGTCGCCGCGTCGAGCACCTTGACGTCGGTGACGAAGGTCTCGCCGGCCTTGACGTACGAGCCGACGACGAGGGCCTCGATGCCTTCCTTGCGGCAGATCTCGAAGCCCGCTTCTTCGTCGAAAACGGCCGCGGGATCGCGCCCGGCCTGCTTGAGGAGGTCCTTGAGACGCTCCCAAGACGTGACCCGGAGATGCTTCGACTGCTCGAGGCTGGTGATGAGCAGGTTGGGGATGGCCTCCCGGAGGTAGTCAAGCCCGGCGTCGCCGGTCTGGTTCTTGAAGCCGAGGACAACGACCGTCCGCTTCGAACCGGCGCTGTCCGGGACGAGCTGCCAGATGCCGAGCGCGGCCAGGGCGACGAGCGCCGCGGCGGCTGGGACCCAGACCTTCCTGGACGGCAGGCGGACCGTCACCTGCTTGGACGTCGGAGGCCGGCGGAACGGCAGAGCGCCGGTCGTTTCCGGCAGGGATCTCTCGATCCGGGCGAGGTCCGCGAGGAGATCCTCCGCGCTCTGGATACGTTCGCTTTTCTCCTTGTTCAGGCAATGCAGAACGAGCTTGGCCAGCTCCTCGGGGATCTGGGGATTGACCGTCCGGGGATCGGGCGGCGGTTCGCTCTTCTGCTTGACGGCGACGGCCAGCGGCGTATCGCCCTCGAAGGGCAGGCGCCCGGTCAGCATCTCGTACAGGACGACGCCGAGGGAATAGATGTCCGAGCGCGCGTCGGCCTCCTTGCCGTCCACCTGCTCGGGCGACATGTATTCGGGCGTGCCGATCATCACCCCGGCCCCGGTGATGCCCTTGGCCCGGACCGAGCGGGCGATGCCGAAGTCCATGATCCGGGCCCCGCCCTCGCGGTCGATCATGATGTTCTGGGGCTTGAGGTCGCGGTGGACGACCCCGAGCCGGTGGGCCTCGGCCAGGCCCTCGGCGACCTGGCGGGTGATCGTCACAGCCTTGCCCACGGGCAGGGCCCCGATGCTGTGGATGAGGCTCTTGAGGTCGTCCCCGGGAACGTACTCCATGGTGATGAAGTAGGTCCCCGTCGACTCCTCGCGCCCGAGGTCGTGCATGCGGCAGACGCTGCGATGGGAGACGGTCCGGGCCAGCCGCAGCTCGTTCCGGAAGCGCTCGATCGTGTCGGCGTCCGTGGCGATCTCGGGTTTGAGGAGCTTGAGGGCGAGCTTCTCGCGGACCTCCGTATCGTAGACCTTGTAGACCCGGCCCATGCCGCCCTTGCCCAATTCTTCGATGATCTGGTAGCGGCGGGCGAAGGTCGTTCCCGTCTCGAGCTCGCGGATGGGCGCGATGAGGGTTTCGGTCGGTCCCGGGGAGGAGCCGGACGCGTGGAGAGGCGAGGCGCAATGGCCGCAGAACCGGGTCTCTGAAGGATTCTCAAAGCCGCAGCGCGAGCACTTCACGGCGGGTCCCCTAGAATACGCGTTCCGGACTGGTGCTGAGGATAGCACCGGCGCCGGGTGGAGTCAACGCCGGCCTCTACGGGGGCGGTCCCATTTTAAAGCGCGGCGAGGGCCTTGAGGGCCAGGCTGTACAGCCAGCGGTGGGATTTGTTGCCGTTGGTCAGGATGGCCACGCCCGTCTTCCGGTCGAGGTTGCCCGCCAGGAAGGCCGTGTAGCCGTTGACGCTGCCGCTGTGGGCGATGATCGTCTGGCCGTTGAGGGTCGAGACCCACCAGGCCAGGCCGTAGCCGGAGGTCTCGTTGAGCCAGCCGCCGTTGATGGGTCCGGCGAAGCGGTCGAATTGGCGCCGCGTCATCTCCCGGAAGGTCGACTCCAGGAGAATGCGCCGGCCCTTGTAGACCCCGCGGTTGACGGCGGTCATGAGCCAGCGGGCCTGGTCGACGGCCGTGCCGTAGACGACCCCGGCCGGCCAGGCGTCGGCCTTGACCCAATCCACCGGCCGGAAGACCCCCGTCCTGCGCCGGACCGGCATGTAGGGGATGGCCAGGCGCTCGGCCATGTCGGCCCGCGGCTCGAAGGCGGTGTCGCGCATCTCGACCGGGCCGAGGACGTTCTT
>JAPKZE010000008.1 GCA_026393955.1 Candidatus Aminicenantota bacterium | reverse complement strand
GAGAAGGTCGTTCTCGCTCTGGACGCCGGGGATGATGGTCACCAGCGAATCGAAGCTCCGGCCCTTGGGCAGGGCCGTGAAGGTCTGGGCCGTGAGGACCTGGCCGCGGGCCTGGCTCTTGACGTCGATGAGCGGGGCCTGACCGGTGACGACGATCTCCTCTTGGATGGAGGCGGGCATCAACTTGATGTCGAGGACCAGGGCTTGTTCGACGCCGAGGACGATATCGTTCCGGACGATCGGAGTGAAGCCCTGGAGACTGAAGGTGATCGTATAAGTCCCCGGCGGAAGGGCCAGGAGACGGTAGGTGCCGTTGGTATCGGAGACCGTCGCCGCCGATCCGACGAGCCGTGGCCCTTTCGCTTCGATGGAGACGCCGGGAAGGGGCCCTCCCTGGTCATCTAAGATCGTGCCTAAGATCCTGCCGGCCGTGGGAGCCTGAGCGGAGAGGACCCCGGCCAGGAGAAGCACGGCGACCGACGCCAAGACGAACGATTTGAGAGTTTTCATGGTTTCTCCTAATCCCGGACCGAACCCCCATGGGGGGCGGCCGGGTCATTCTCTCGTTCCGCGCGCCGGGCTTTACGCCCATTGCGCTGGGTTGCCATTGCCTGGAGCGAAACTCCGCGGGTCGCGGCGGGGTTAGGCCAAGGGCCTCGCGAAGAACACGGCGAGATCACTCCCCCTGCGAAAATGTTCATAAAGCGGATCTTTAGGGTCCAGTCACCTCCTTTATTTCTTCTCAGGATGTTCGCGTCCATGGTCGTTCCAGTTTTTCGTCTCACGCTCTCACCATAGGCCGTCTGCCGGCGGAGTAAATGGGCGGAACGGCCCATTTCCCCATATGGGCGGGTTTTCTCATGCCGCTCCGGGGTTGAGTCCCGCCTCTTTTTTATGAATAATGGGCTTTCCAGACCCCGGTCGAAGGAGGCTCCCATGAGATACGGCATCGGCGCGACGCTCTTGGCCATCGCCCTGGCGGCGGCCTGCGCGAAATCGGCCAAGGCCCCGGAAGGGATCCTGTTCAAGGACGACCTGGCCTTTCTCCAGACCCACACCAAGGTCGTCGTGCTCAAGGGGACCGACGGCAACGCCCAGGTCGCGGTCAATCCCGACCTCCAGGGCCGGGTCATGACCAGCACGGCCGACGGCGCAGACGGACTGAGCTTCGGCTGGATCAACCGGGAGCTCCTGGCGTCGGGGGTGAACAATCCCCACATCAACGCCGTCGGCGGCGAAGACCGCTTCTGGCTCGGCCCGGAGGGAGGCCAGTTCTCGATCTTCTTTAAAAAGGGCGACCCCTTCGACATCGACCACTGGTGGACGCCGCCGGCCATCAACGAAGGGGGCTTCGACGTCGCTTCGCAGGACGAGGGCCGGATCCACTTCCGCAAGGTCATCCGCCTGGAGAACTACTCGGGGACGCCGTTCGACCTCGAGGTCAACCGGGAGGTCCGGCTGCTCGGGGCGGCCGACGTCACGGCCCTGGGCGTGCCCGTGCCGGCCGGTGTCAGGATGGTCGCCTACGCCTCCAACAACAGCATCACCAACCTCGGCGACGCCGCTTGGACCAAGGACACGGGCCTTCTCTCGATCTGGATCCTGGGCATGTTCAACCCCTCGCCCGCGACGACCATCGTCATCCCGTTCAAGAGCGGGCCGGAGTCCGAGCTCGGCCCGGCCGTCAACGACGCCTACTTCGGCAAGGTCCCGGCCGATCGCCTCGTGGTCGACCAGGCCAAGGGCGTGCTCTTCTTCTCCGGCGACGGCAAGTACCGGAGCAAGATCGGCATCTCCCCGGCCCGGGTCAAGCCCTTCGCCGGGAGCTACGACGCCGCGAACGGCGTCCTGACCATCGTCCACCTGACCGTCCCGGATGGAGCGAAGGACTACGTCAACTCGATGTGGGAGATCCAGGAGAAGCCCTTCGCCGGGGACGTCGTCAACAGCTACAACGACGGCCCGGCCGCGCCGGGCGCCAAGCCGCTCGGCCCGTTCGACGAGCTCGCGACGTCATCGCCGGCCGCGGCCCTCGGCCCCGGCGGAACGCAGGCGCACGTCCACACGACCATGCACTTCCAGGGTCCCGAGAAGGCG
>JAPKZE010000044.1 GCA_026393955.1 Candidatus Aminicenantota bacterium | reverse complement strand
GCCGTCGACACGACCGATACGAAGTTCCTGACCAAGCCGGCCGTCTCGGCCGAGCGCGTCGCCTTCGTCTACGCCGACGACCTCTGGACCGCCGACCTCGAGGGCCGCAACGTCCGGCGCCTGACTTCGGGCGTCGGGACGGAGACCAATCCCTCCTTTTCGCCCGACGGCCGGCTGGTCGCCTTCAGCGGCCAATATGACGGGAACGTCGACGTCTATGTCGTCCCGGCCGGCGGAGGCGTCCCCAAGCGGCTGACCTGGCATCCCGCGGTCGACCTCGTCCTGGGATTCACCCCGGACGGCCAATCGGTCCTCTTCGCCTCGGGCCGGTTCTCCAACAACCGGGCCTATTCCCAGCTTTTCACCGTGCCCGTCGCCGGCGGCGAAGCCGGGATGCTGAATATCCCCTATGCCTCCGATGCCGAGATCTCCCCGGACGGCCGGTTCATCGCCTATTGCCCTTTCCCGGAGGCCTTCACCCAGTGGAAAAATTATCGCGGCGGCCGCTTCTCGCGGATCTGGATCTTCAACGCCCAGGATCACGGCCTCGAGAAGCTGCCCCAGCCCGAGGGACGCTCGAACGACGTCGACCCGATGTGGGTCGGCGGGAAGATCGTCTTCCGGTCCGACCGCAACGGCGAGTTCAATCTGTTCTCGTTCGATCCGGCCTCCAAGGAGGTCAAGCAGCTGACCGCGTTCAAGGACTTTCCGGTCCTCTCGGCTTCGGCCGGAGCCAACCGGATCGTCTTCGAACAGGCCGGCGCGCTCCATCTTTATGATGTCGCCCAGGCTCAGAGCCGCCGTCTCACGATCGGCGTCGCCACCGACCTCGCCGAGCTCCGCGAGCGCTTCGCCAAGGGTTCGCAGTGGGTCCGCGGCGGGTCCGTCTCGCCGACCGGGGCCCGGGCCGTCCTCGGCTTCCGCGGCGAGATCGTCACGGTCCCGGCCGAGAAGGGGGACCCGCGCAACCTGACCCGGACGCCGGCCGTCCACGAGCGTTCTCCGGTCTGGTCTCCCGACGGCACGTCCATCGCCTACTTCTCCGACGCCTCCGGCGAGTACGAGCTCCATGTCGCCGCTCAAGACGGCAAGGGGGAGGTGAAGAAGTTCAAGCTCGCAGGGGCCGGCTTCTACGGCTCTCCGACCTGGTCGCCCGACAGCCGCAAGATCGCCTTCGCCGACAACGCCCTGACCCTCTACTGGATCGATCTCGGCACGGGCGCGGTCAAGAGGATCGCCTCGGAATATCTCTACCAGCCCGGCGGCCAGTCCGCGATGCGGACGAGCTGGAGCCCCGATTCCCGGTGGATCGCCTACACCCTCGGCACGCCGACCTTCTTCCGCCGCGTCCACGTCTACTCGCTCGACCAGGACAAGTCCTTCCCGGTCACCGACGGCCTCAGCAGCGTCGACGAGCCGACCTTCGACGCCGAGGGCAAGTACCTCTGGTTCCTGGCTTCGACCGACGCCGGCCCGGTCAATCAGTGGTTCGACATGTCGAATTCGGACCTGCGCCTGACCTCCTCGCTCTACCTGGCCGTGCTGCGCAAGGACGGGGCCAATCCGCTGGCCAAGGAGAGCGACGAGGAAAAGCCCAAGGAGGAGAAGAAGGAGGCCGACAAGCCGGCGGCCAAGCCCGGCGCGCCTGCGGCCAAGGAGCCGGCCAAGGCTCCCGACGCGACCCGCATCGACCTCGACGGGATCGACATGCGCATCGTCGCCGTGCCCATCGCCGCCGGCGTCTACGACAATCTCCAGGCCGGCGAGGGCGGCAAGCTCTTCTACCGTAAGGATGAGCCGGCGCCGACACCGACCTCGGGCGAGCCGGGCGGATCGGCCATCCGCGTCTACGATCTCGCGACCCGCAAGGACGAGGCCTTCGGGCCGGCCTGCGACGGCTTCGAGCTGTCGGCCGACCGCAAGAAGATCCTGGTCGCCTCGGGCGGCGCCCTGAGCATCATCCCGGCGGCCGGAAAGCCCGAGCCGGGCAAGGGCAAGCTGAACACGGACGCCATCGAGGTCCGCGTCGTCCCCGAGCTCGAATGGAAGCAGATCTTCGACGAAGCCTGGCGCATCAACCGCGACTTCTTCTATGATCCGAATTACCACGGCGCCGATTGGAAGGCCATGAAAGCCAAGTACGCCGCCTTCCTGCCCCACCTGTCGTGCCGGGCCGACCTCAACCGGCTCATCCAGTGGATGTGCTCGGAGCTCGGCGTCGGCCACCACCGGGTGGGCGGCGGCGACTTCCTGGCCCAGCCGGCCCGCGTGCCCGGCGGGCTCCTCGGCGCGGACTATGCCGTCGAGAACGCCCGCTACCGGTTCAAGAAGATCTACGGCGGGCTCAATTGGACGCCCGAGCTGCGGGCGCCGCTGGCCGAGCCCGGCGCCGAGGTGGCGGCGGGTGAATACCTGCTGGCCGTCGAAGGGCGCGACCTCGTCCCGCCGGACAACCTCTTCGCCCGCTTCGAAGCGACGGCGGGCAAGATCGTCGAGATCCGGGTCGGACCCGATCCCGGCGGCGCCGGTTCGCGGACGATCAAGGTCGTGCCCATCGCCGACGAAGGCGCGCTCCGCAACCGCGACTGGGTCGAAGGCAACATCCGCAAGGTCCATGAAGCCACCAACGGCCGCGTGGCCTACGTCTACGTCCCGAACACGACGACGCTCGGCCATGTGTATTTCAAGCGCTATTTCTTCCCCCAGGCCGATAAGGAGGCCATCATCGTCGACGAGCGCTTCAACGGGGGAGGTTCGGTCGCCGATTACTATCTCGACTGGCTGAGGAAGCCCGTTTCGGCCTATTGGGCCATGCGCTCCGGCGCCGACCTGAAGACGCCGAGCGCCTCGATCCAGGGCCCCAAGGTCATGCTCATCAACGAGACGGCCGGGTCGGGCGGCGACCTCCTGCCCTACATGTGGCGGAAGTTCGGCCTGGGCAAGCTCGTCGGCACCAGGACCTGGGGCGGACTGGTCGGGACCCTGGGATTCCCGGTGCTCATGGACGGCGGCGTCGTGACCGCGCCCAACCTGGCCTTCTGGGACGTGGGGGAGGGCTTCGGCGTCGAGAACGTGGGCATCCCGCCCGATATCGAGGTCGAGCAGACGCCGAAGGATGTCATCGCCGGCCGCGACCCTCAGCTCGAGGCCGCCATCAAGGTGGTCATGGACGAGCTCAAGGCCAATCCGCCCGCGAAGCCGAAGCGCCCGGCGTATCCGATCAGAGTGAAGAAATAGGTTACTTTTTGATCTCGGCCTGGAGCGCTTCGACGAGCTTGCGGACGACGGCTTCGTCCGTCTTCATGCCCTCGGCGGCGGCGATCCCGAAGACCATGGTCCCGTTCTCGGGATCGTAGGATTGGCCGGCGAGCTTGTAGCCCTCGGGCAGTCTCTTCTTCAGCTCGGCCAGGGCCCGCTCATAGGCCTTCTTGCCCTCGTCACCCTTCTTCCCGGTCAGGATGATGTTGATCGTGGCGTCGCCGTCGCCCGCGGCCCGGACGACCGCTTTGGCTTCGTCGGCCTCGACCGCATGGCCCTTCTC
>JAPKZE010000339.1 GCA_026393955.1 Candidatus Aminicenantota bacterium | reverse complement strand
GTTCGGAGACCAACCGCCTCCTTTTAGATATCTCATCCGGAGCCGCGGAAGACCCCTATAAATAATCTCAACACCTAGATGCCGGGGTGTTCCCGCGAGGCGGCGAGAGATGTCGACCCAAGGCCCCCGTGAAGGAAGGGGGACCCGCCGGAGGCGGGGGAAACCAGTTTCGCAGGTTTCCGGGGTGCGGGGGCAAGGGGCGATATCCCGAGTACAGCCGAGAAGGGAACACTCCCGATCTAGTCGTTGAGGACCTTTTTCAGTTCTTCCGTGAGCTTCGGCACCACTTCGAAGAGGTCGCCGACGATGCCGTAGTCCGCGACCTTTAAGATCGGCGCCTCGGGGTCCTTGTTGAGGGCGACGATGACCTTGGAGGACGACATCCCGGCCAGGTGCTGGATCGCTCCGGAGATGCCGACGGCCACGTAGAGCTGCGGCGACACGGTCTTGCCCGTCTGGCCGACCTGGTGCTGGTGGCCGATCCATCCGGAATCGACGGCCGAGCGCGAGGCGCCTACCGCTGACCGGGGGAAGACGGCGGCCAGGTCGCGCAAAAGCGCGAAGGCCTCGGGGCCCTTGAGTCCGCGGCCGCCGGAGACGACGACCTCGGCTTCGGTGACGTCGATCTCCGCGCTCTCTTCCTTCAGGACCTCGGCGACACGGCCTTTGACCGCGCCGTCCGGGAGGACCGCGTCCATCCGGACCGTCTCGCCGGATGCCACGGCCGCCTCGCCGAGCGGGAAGACGTTCGGCCGGAGTGTGGCCAGCTGGGGCGCGGTCTTCAGCCGCAGCGTCAGGAAGGCCTTGCCGGCATAGATCGGCCGGGTGAACTCGAGCGCCCCGTCCTTGACCGCGACCTTGGTGCAGTCGCTGGCCAGGCCGGCGCCGAGCCGGGCCGCCACCCGCGGAGCCAGGTCCTTGCCCATGGCCGTGGCCGCGAAGAACAGCACGGCCGGCTTGGCCGCGGCGGCGAACCCGGCCAGGGCGACGGCATAGGCCTGCGACGAATAGTCCGCCAGGGCCGGGTTCTCGACGGCGTACACCTTGGCGGCGCCGAGGGCGAAGGCGGACGGCGCCAGGCCGGCGACGGACGCCCCGACCAGGACCGCGGCCGTTTCGAGGCCCATCTCCCCGGCCCGCCGGCGGGCCTCGGACAGGACTTCGAGCGAGCTCTTCTTGATCTTTCCGTCCCGGATCTCGAGGTATGCGGCGATCATCGTGCGTCTCCTCTTATATGACCTTGGCCTCGTGGCGCAGCAGCCGGGCCAGCTCCCGGGCCGTCTCGGCCGGATCGCCCTGAAGGACCCGGCCCGCCTGGCGCGCGGCAGGCACGTCGAGGCCGACGATCTCGACGGCGGACCGGAGGTCGTCGGGCCCGAGGCCGAGCTCCTCCAGCGTGATGACGGGGACGGGCTTCTTCTTGGCCGCCATGATGCCCTTGAGCGTCTCGTAGCGGGGCTCGTTCAGCCCCTTCTGGGCCGTGACAACGGCCGGCAGCGTCAAGGCGACTTTCTCGAAGCCGCCCTCGATCTCGCGGAGGGCCGTGGCCGAGACGCCGTCGGTCTCGAGCTTGGTCACGACGGTCGCCTGGGGCAGGCCGAGCAGCTCGGCGACCATGGCCGGCACCTGGCTGTTGTCGGCCCCGACCGACTGCTTGCCGAAGAGCAGGAGATCGGCCCCGCCCAGCTTGCGCTCGACCGCGCGGGCGATGATGCGGGCCGTCCGCAGGCCGTCATACGTCTCCGGGGCGTCGTCCTTGACGAGGACGGCCTCGTCCGCGCCCATGGCCAAGCACTTGCGGAGCACCGCGGCCGCTTCGTCGCGCCCCACGGCGACGACGCGGACCGTGCCGCCCTTGGCTTCCTTGAGCCGGAGAGCCTCCTCGACGGCGTATTCGTCGTAGGGACTGATGACGAAGTTCAGCCCGTCCTGGGCGATCGTCCGGGTCTCGTGCTGAATGCGGATGCGCGATTCGGTATCGGGCACCCTCTTGACGAAGACGAGAATATTCATGGGTCTCTCCTCGAGGGCGGCGCGGCCGCCCGGGCCGGTCCGGCCGGACGGCCCGGCTCAGGGCTTGTCGAATCTCTTCAGGATGAGCGAAGCGTTGGTCCCGCCGAAGCCGAACGAGTTGCTCAGGCCGTGGACGATCTCGGCCTTGCGGGCCACGTTGGGGACGTAGTCCAGGTCGCAGTCGGGGTCGGGGAACTCGTAGTTGATGGTCGGCGGCATGATCTGGTGGTAGATGGCCAGGGCCGTGATGCCGGCCTCCAGCCCGCCGGCCGCGCCGAGCAGGTGGCCGGTCATGGATTTCGTCGAGTTGACGGCCAGCCGGCGGGCATAGTCGCCGAACACCGTCTTGATGGCCGCCGTCTCGATCTTGTCGTTGAGCTCGGTCGACGTGCCGTGGGCGTTGATGTACTGGACGTCCTCCGGGCGGACACCGGCGTCCTCAATGGCCCGCCGCATGACCCGGACCGCGCCGTCCCCGTCGGGGGCCGGTGCGGCGACATGGTAGGCGTCGCTCGTCATCCCGTAGCCGACGACCTCAGCGTAGACCCGGGCCTCGCGCTTCAGAGCCCTGCCCAGCTCCTCGAGGATGAGCACGCCCGAGCCCTCGCCCATGACGAACCCGTCCCTCCGCGCGTCGAACGGCCGCGAGGCCTTGGCCGGAGCGTC
>JAPKZE010000443.1 GCA_026393955.1 Candidatus Aminicenantota bacterium | reverse complement strand
CCTTTTGGATCCGTCGTTCGTCTATATGTATGAAGTGAACGAGATGAACGACGCAATGCACGGCGCTTCGAGGATAAAGACGCTCCGGCTCGCCCTGAGGCCCGGGGCGTCGACGATCACCCAACTGGGCGCGGCCATGGTCAGACGCGGGCGCTCCCGCGTCGGCGCCATCTCCGTGGCCGGATTCTTCTTCCCTTACGATCCCGGCTTCCCGGTCTTGGCCTATCCGGGGCGGAAGCCCCAGGCGCCGGTTTACCCGCGCCGGCCCTCGTTCCGCTGAGAACCTCCTGTCGAATAGGGGACACGTGCAGGGCGTGTCCCCGTTTTTTTCCAATGGGGTCGGACCACAGCAACTGGAATATAATCAATCAGTTCGGCCAGTTTAAGGGCCTCGGAACCGCTTAATTCCTGCGTTTTCGAGGCCGAAAAGAGCGCGTTTCTAATAGCCGCCGAATTCGTCGGCGAGCTCGGCGACGCGGCGGATGCGCCGCTCGAGGCCGTCCGGGGGGACTTGGTCGGCGACGCCCAGGACGTACCGGGGCTCCGAGCGCATGACCTCCAGGACCGCCTTGGTGTGCCGTTCGAACTCGGCGTCCGAGACATGCTCCGTGAAATAGACCCCCGGCAATCCGCCCCAGAAGACCGTGCGGTTGCCGGCGCCCGCCCATTCCGCCCAGCGCTCGACCTCGAGGTCGCCGACCGGCGCCGGGGTCATGGCCTCGACGAAGGTGAATCCGGCGCTCGCGACCTGCCGCAGCAGTCCCTTGAGCGTCCCGTCTAGGTGGATGCACGAGTACTTCCCGGCTGCGGCGATAGCCTGGCACCAGGTCTCGTGGTAATTCCGCATGTGGAGCTCGTAGAAGCGCGGTCCGACGACCTCGGAGGACAGGTTCTCCGGGATCATCAGCACCTCGGCCGGGCTGGCCAGGGCGATCCGGGCGGCCCGGTCGTGGGCGGCGCGGACGGCGGCCAGCGTCCCGGCCAGCTCGTCAGGCTCGTCGGCGGAGATCTCCGCGACAGCGGCGATACCGGAGTCGAGCGCGACCATCTGCATGAACGGGCTCTTGGGGAGATAGCAGAGGACGAGGCCCGCCTGCCCGACCTGGCGACGGCGCATCTCGGCGAACTCGTGGGCCGGCTCGTAGCGCGTGTTTTCGAACAGCCAGCGATAAGCGGGCAGGTCGCCGGGCGACTTGACGAGATGCTCGGTCGGCGCCTCCGCGAACGACTCGGCCAGCCACGTCCAGGTCTCGGTCAGCGTGCCGCGCGGCGTCTCGATGCGGCGGCGCCGGGCCTGGCCCTCGCGCCATTCAGTGATACCGCAGTTCTCGACGAACGTACGGAAAGGAAAATACCCCTGCAGGTAGAAGCCCACGCGGAGGTCGCGGTGCCAGTCGATGTAAGCGTCGCTCTCCTTGAATGCGGCCGGCTTCAGGCCGCGGCCGATGAGAGACGTGGCCCAGTAGTCGAGATCGCCGAACCAGGGGACCCGGTCGGGCCGGCCGCCCGAAAGCAGGGTCAGGACGCGCTCGCGCTCGGTCATCATGCGCCCGGAATATATGCCCGCCCCGCGCCGCCTGTCAACATGCCTGCCAGCCGCTCAAGCGAGTAATGCGGCATTACTTGACATTTGCATTACCTCGCATTATCATCTTGCATGGAGGCGAAAATGCTCTGCAAACGGACCTATAAGAACCAGATAACGATCCCGAAGAAGGTCATGGAGAAATTCGACGGGGTCGAATATTTTGAAGCGAGCGTCGTTGACGGCGTGATCGTTCTCATGCCGGTCGAAGTTAAGCCGTTGAACGGCAAGTCGCTCGAACGGATCCGGGCTAAGATTTCCGGTCTGGGGATATCGGCTGATGATATCACTCGCGCCGTGGCCTGGAGCAGAAGCCGGAAAGCCCGTAACCTCGGCTGATATTCCCTTGAGTGGCAAAATGACGCCCGGGCAGTTCTTGGAGAGGATGACATGACCGGGCCGAACTCCCGCGCCGAGGCCCAAGCCCGCTTCGAGGCCTGGCTGGCCGCCCGGGCCCGGAACGTGCCGCGCGTCTCCTACCCGCCGGAGCTGCCCATCACGCCGCGGGCCGACGAGATCGTGGCGGCCCTGCGCTCGCCCCGCCGCCGCGTCGTCATCATCTCGGGCGAAACGGGTTGCGGCAAGAGCACCCAAATCCCGAAGATGTGCCTCGAGGCGGGCCGGGGCGTCGCCGGCCGCATCGGGGTCACCCAGCCGCGCCGGCTGGCGGCCATGACCATCGCCGCCCGCATCGCCGAGGAGCTCGGCGAGCCTATCGGGAAGTCGGTCGGCTACAAGATCCGCTTCCAGGACCGGACCTCGCGCGACGGCTACATCAAGGTCATGACCGACGGCATCCTCCTCGCCGAGACCCAGGGCGACCACGGCCTCCACGAGGACGACACGATCATCATCGACGAGGCCCACGAGCGCTCGCTCAACATCGACTGCCTGCTCGGTATCCTGCGCCGCCTGCTCGACGAGCGGCCCGACTTGAAGCTCGTCATCACCTCGGCTACGCTCGACACGGAGAAGTTCTCCAAGGCCTTCAAGAACGTGCCGATCATCGAGGTCAGCGGCCGCCTCTACCCGGTCGAGGTCGAATACCGGGTGCCCGACAAGGAGGAGGCCGAGGACAAGGACTACGTCGATCAGGCCGTCGAGGCCGTCGAGTATTTGAGGCGCGACAAGCCGCCCGGCGACGTCCTCGTCTTCATGCCGACCGAGCAGGACATCCTCGAGACCTGCCGCATGCTCGAAGGACGGAAGTGGCCGGCGGTCAAGGTGCTGCCGCTCTTCTCGCGCCTGCCGGCGGGCCAGCAGCGGCTCGTCTATACCGTGACCTTGCCAAAGATCGTCGTGGCCACGAACGTCGCCGAGACCTCGCTGACCATCCCCGGCATCCGCTACGTCGTGGACACGGGCGTGGCCCGGATCTCCCAGTATCAGCCGGGAACGCGCATCAACAGCCTGCCCATCACTCCGGCCAAAGTGCTGGCGGCCTTGGGCCGGACCAAAGCGAGACTCGCATGAAACCATTTCAATATGTGACGGCCGCCACGCTGGCGGGCGCCCCCGAGCTTCTGGGCGACCACGGTTGTTACCTGGCGGGCGGCAACGACCTGCTCGGGTTGATGAAGGAGTATATCGTCGAGCCGGCCGTGCTGGTGAATATCAAGGCCTTGCCCG
>JAPKZE010000130.1 GCA_026393955.1 Candidatus Aminicenantota bacterium | reverse complement strand
TAAGCCCCACCGACCCCTGACCAAGGCGGCCCCTCCGGCGGCGGGAAGCGGACTCTTGGGAGCGACCCGGCAGAATCGGGGCTGAGCACTCGAAGCCGCGATTCTGCGAAATATCTGAAGAAAGGTGTTCTCTTAAGACATCTCCCTCGCCGCCTCGAAAGGGAATCTCTGAGATGGGAGAAGAACCCTTATTATGCCTGCGCCGGCGTCACGGCCCTGACTTCTTTGGCCCCCGCGTCCAAGAGAATCCGAGCGCATTCGCGAAGGGTGGCTCCGGTCGTGGTCACGTCGTCGACCAGGACGAGGGTCCGGCCCCGGACCCGGTCCGGCCGCCGCACGGCATAGGCCCGAACGACGTTCCTCTCGCGGTCCGCGGCCCGCAGGCCGGCCTGCGGCGGGGTGTTCCGGACCTTGACCAGGCACCCGTCGAGGACGCGGAGCCCCCGCAGCCGGGCCAGGCCCCGGGCCAGGAGCCGGGCCTGGTTGAAGCCCCGGTCCCTCCGGCGGGCGGGGTGGAGGGGGACGGGCACGAGAAAGTCCGCCCCCGCCCACAGCCCCGGGTCCGGCCCGACGGCCGCGTCCGCGAACCCGGCCAAGGGGCGGCTGAGGGGGGCATACTTCCGGTACTTGAAGAGCAGGATGACATCCTTGAGGGTTCCGCCGTAGACGCCGCAGGAGCGGTGGCGGGTGAAGGCCGGGGTCTCACTCAAGCAGCGCGCGCAGGCATGGTCCTCGCCCCCGTCCTGGCGGATCCGGCCGCACCGGGGGCAGAACGGCCCCTCGTACGCGGCCAGCTTGGACAGGCAGGCGCCGCAGACGACCCTCTCCCCCGGATCTTCGAGGGGGGCCCGGCAAAGCCGGCAGAAAGAGGGGAAAACGAGAAGCTCGACGAGCCGGGCCAGCCTGGCGCCTGCGGCCCGCGGCGAAAAGGTCACTGGGCGCTGAGCTCTTCCTCGGCCTTTTCCTGGCAGCTGATGCACATGGACGTCCAGGGGATGGCGTGCAGCCGCTTGTCGCCGATCTCCTTCTGGCAGACCTGGCAGACGCCGAACTCGCTGTGTTCGAGCCGCTTGAGGGCTTCGTCGATCTGGAGGAGCTGCTCCCGCTCGCCGTCGGACAGGCTGAGAAGGAATTCCTTAGTATAGGAGGTTTCGGCTTTGTCGACCAGGTCCTGGGCGACGTTGGACTCCATCTCTTTGCTCTCGGTGATGGTGTCGGTGAGCTTACGGATGATGCTCTCCTTCTTCGACAGCGACATCTTCAGGTCCGCCCTTTCCGCGACCCGGTCCGCGAGCCCGAGGAACCCGCCCACGACGAAGGCCAGCGGCGTTCCCGACTCTCTTTCGCGCCCCCGGAGGAAGCCGGCGAACTCATCGGATGTCATCTCCTTCCCATGATCCTCGAGACAGATCACGTAAGCGCCGTCGAGATGCTTTTCGAGCCCGCGCGCCTCAAGGTCCTTGATCTTCGCGGCGTGCTTCTCCTCCAGCCCGCGGGCCTCGCGCGTCTCGATGATCTCGACGGCCGCGAGGGACCTGATGCGCGCCTCGTAAAAGCCCTGCAGCCCCCTGAATTCGGGGCTCTTCGTCTTGCCGGGCCAGAGGAATTTCAAGCGCATGGCCGAAAACGCCCTCACACAATAGCGATTCGATACCGGCTTGTCAACCCCTGGTGCGGGTTCCCCGCGGGGAGGCGGACGGGGCTCCTCAGAAGTCCAGGCGGGGGGCGTCGCCCCAGAGTTTCTCGAGGGAGTAATGCTCCCGCGCGGCCCGAGAGAAGACGTGGACGACGATCGATCCGTAGTCGACCAGGACCCAATCGGCCGAGTCGCGGCCCTCGACGCTGATCGGCCGGAGGCCGGCCGGCTTGAGCGCCGCAACGACGGCCTCGGCGATCGCCGCGTTCTGGCGCGACGAGGTCCCATGGGCGATGACGAAGAAGTCGGTGAACGAGGTCAGCTCGCGGAGGTCGAGGACGCAGAGGTCTTCGGCCTTGCGGGCCAGGGCGGCTTCGACGGCCGTGCGGACGGCGGCGGGGAGAGTCCTCTTGGTGAACCGTTTGATCGTCTTTTCTGCCATGGCTCCTATCGTCCTCGGTAGAGTTGATGTTCGCGGATGTAAGCGGCGACGCCCCGGGGCACGAGGCCTTCGAGGGAGCGGCCGCGACGGACCCGGTCCCGAACGGCCGTCGACGACACGTCCAGGGCCCGGATGCCGGTGAGGATGACGCGGGAACGGGGCGGCGCGGCGCCGGCCAGGTCCCCGGCCTCTTCGAGCGTCCCGATCGAGCTCCGGAGGCGCCCGCCGAGGACACCCCGGGCCCGCTCGAGATCGAAGCCCGGCCGGCCGGTCACGAGGAAGAAGCATTCCGCCAGGACCTTCTCGTATTCGTGCCAGGTCCCGATGTCCAGAAAGGCGTCGATCCCGACGATGAAGAACAGCCGGGCCTCGGGCCGGAGGCGGCGGACGTGGCCCAGGGTCCGGATGGAATAGGACTTGCCGCGCACCTCCACTTCGATCGGCGAAGCCTCGAAGCCGGCCCTCCGCCGGCAGGCGATCTCGACCATGCGGAGGCGGTCGGCCGCTGGCGCGGTCCCGCCCGTCGCCTTGTGGGGCGGCCGGTACGAGGGGATGAAGAGGATGCGGTCGAGCCGGGTCCGGCGGCGGACCTCGGCGGCCGCGCGCAGGTGGCCGATATGGATCGGATCGAAGGTCCCGCCGAAGAGGCCGATGGTCTCCATCAGGCGGCCTTGTTCCCGTCCTTCGCGGCGAGGTCCCCGAGCATCCGGGCCACGGCCTCGACGAGCGGCCGAAGCCCCTCCCGCTTGAGCGCCGAGACGGCGAAGATCGGGATCTTCCGGCGGGCGGCCAGGCGCTTCAGGCGGACGAGGCGGGACTTGTCGCCGCCGAGGAGATCGACCTTGTTGGCCGCCAGGATCTGGGGCCGGGCGGCGACCTCCGGCGAGAAGGCCTCGAGCTCCTTCATGATGACCTTGTAATCCTCGAGAGGGTCCCGTCCCGAGTACGGCGACACGTCGACGATGTGGACGAGCAGCTTCGTCCGCTCGATGTGGCGCAGGAAGCGGATGCCCAGCCCCTGGCCGAGGTGGGCGCCCTCGATGAGCCCGGGGATGTCGGCGACGACGAAGGAGCGGTATTCGCCGATGTCGACGACTCCGAGGTTGGGCGCCAGGGTCGTGAAGGGATAGTCGGCGATGAGCGGGCGGGCCGCCGAGATCTGCGAGATGAGCGTCGATTTCCCGGCGTTGGGAAAGCCGACCAGGCCGACGTCGGCGATGAGCTTGAGCTCCAGGTAGAGCTGCTTCTCCTCGCCGGGGCGGCCGGGCCGCGACTCGCGGGGCGTCTGGTGGGTCGAGGTCGCGTAGGACGCGTTGCCGCGTCCGCCGCGCCCGCCCCGGGCCGCGAGGTAGGTCTGACCGTGCACGGCCAGATCGGCCAGCACGGCGCCGCCGTCCGCGTCCTTGACCACGGTCCCGACCGGCACGCCGAGGCAGACCTCGGGGCCGCCCTTCCCGGTGCGGTTGCCGCCCTCCCCGGGGCCGCCGTTCTTGGCCTTGGTGATGGGGTAGAATCGAAAATAGGCCAGGGAGCTGATGTTCTCGTCGGCGGCGAAGGCGATGCTGCCTCCGTTCCCGCCGTGGCCGCCGTCCGGGCCGCCCTTCGGGACCCGGGCCTCGCGGCGGAAGCTGACGCAGCCGTCCCCGCCCTTTCCGGCCTTCAGCGTGACGGTGACCTGGTCAACGAACAACGGCGTTGCGGCTCTTCCTCAGGCGGGCAGGATGGAGACGACCTTCCCCTTGCGGCCCTTTTCGGCGAACTTGACCGTTCCCGTGACCATGGCAAAGAGGGTGTCGTCCTGGCCCCGGCCGACGTTGAGGCCGGGCTTGATGGGCGTCCCCCGCTGACGAACGATGATGGTCCCGGAGTGGACGTGCTGGCCGCCATGGCGTTTGACGCCGAGTCTCTTTCCCGAACTGTCGCGTCCGTTCTTTCCGGCTCCGCCGGCTTTCTTATGGGCCATGGCTGACTCCTTACTTCGTTTTCTTGGTCGTGGCCGGCTTCTTCTCGGCCTTCGGCTTGGCGGCGGGCTTCTTGGCCGGTTTGGCCTTAGCCGCCGCCTTGGCGGGCTTCTCGGCCACGGGGGCCGGGGCGACCGCCTTGGGCTTGGGCGCCGGGGCGGGCTTCTCGACCGGGGCCAGCTTCTCCTCGGCCAGGTCATCGGCCGTGATCCGGGTCCTGTCCATGGTGATGCGGGTGATACGGACCTTGGTCAGCTGCTGCCTGTGCCCGCGGGTCCGCCGGTACTGTTTCCTTCTCTTCTTCTTGAAGACGAGAACTTTCTCGTCCTTGAAATTCTCGAGAACGAGGCCCAGGACCATGGCGTTGTCCAGGACCGGGGCGCCGACGAGGACCGTCTCGCCGTCCTCGATGAGGAGGACGCGGTCGAAATGGGCCTTCCGCCCGGGCTCGAGGTCGAGCTTCTCGACGGCCAGGACGTCGCCTTCGGTGACGCGGTACTGCTTGCCGCCCGTCATGATCACTGCGTGCATGGGAACCTACCTATCCGTCAGGATAAAAAAGTTGGACGTTAAATTTAGCATAGGGGGCGCCTGATGTCAAATCAGGGGGCGGGGGCCAGGGGAGCCGGGCGCCTTGACAGGGGGAGGCCCTTTCTCTACGCTTATGTCAATCCCGGGGCGGTTAGCTCAGCGGTAGAGCATCGGTTTTACAAGCCGGGGGTCGCAGGTTCGAACCCTGCACCGCCCATCCCGTAGCGAGCGATAGCGAGCGGAGGCGGCAGAAACCGGGCGGCGATACCCAGAGCCCGGTTTCTGCGAAATATCTTAGAAGATCTCTTTCCGGCTTCCCCCGGAGTGGCTCGGAGGGGGGCTTTTGCGAAATATCTTAGTCAAACCCTCTGCCCCTTAGCCTATTGTCATTCGGATCGAGCGAAGCGAGCGGAGGAGGCAGAAACCCAGCGGAGTATACTCGGAGCCGGACTTCTGCGAAATTTCAGGACCTCTGCCCCCCGTCCGGGCCGCCGACTTCACCTATTCCGGCTGTCGCTCGCGGCGGCGAGGGAATCCGCCTCGACGATCCCCGTGCTGGAGAGGGGGCCCGCGAAGCGGGGGGAACCGTGTAACTGGTTCCCGGGGTCGGGGAGCTAGAGGCGGGTCCCGAGCAGAGCCAGAGAGCGACTTTCCGGAATCAATGAGAAGTGGCGCCCCCGACGGGATTCGAACCCGTGTTGCTGCCTTGAAAGGGCGGTGTCCTGGGCCTCTAGACGACAGGGGCAAAAATGAGCCGTGCTGGATTCGAACCAGCGACACCCGGCTTAAAAGGCCGGTGCTCTACCGCTGAGCTAACGGCCCGGAAAAAGCACTATTATAGGGACTTGCGAAAAAGAGTCAACTTCCCCCGGACAGGGTCCGGGCCCCTCAGGAGAGGGGCTCGAACTTGATGATCTTCCACTGGCCGCGGTGAGGGATATTGTTGACCTCGTCCTTGAGCAGGTACTGTCTCATCGCCAGCCTGTAGGTCTTGGTCACCCCGGACCTGGTCGTGATGGACACATCGATATCCTTGGAGTGGACGTCACCGGTGAGCTCGCGGACGGTTGGGAGCTCGCGGGCGCCAAGGGAGAACATCGTGATCTCCTCTTCCTCGGCCGCGGCGGCCTTGGCGGCGTTGTAGGCCTTCTTGTACTCCTGCATCTTGCCGTTCTCGATGTCGTACTTGGCCTGGAGCTCCTCGACCTTCTTCTTGGCGGCGGCCTTGCCCCCGGCCGACCGTGACGTGTCCATCTCGTACTGGGCGTCCTTGAAAGCCGTGTCCGCATCGATGGTCGGGCCGATCTGGGCGTCCTGGAGCTTCTTGGCCTCGACCTCGGCCTTGTTCAGGGCCGGCAGTTTGGCCGGCTCGATCTTCTCCTCGCCGATCTTGACGATGGACCAGGAGCCGAGCTCGGGCTGGAAGGGATCCATGGCCATGCTGGACATGGTGTCATTGTCGTTCAGCGTGACCGCGTTGAAATACCTCTTCAACAGTCCCTGCTCGGGGTTCGACGAGCAGGCCGGGATGGCGAAGAACGCGACCAGAAGACCGATCACGATCAATGTCCTGTTACGCATCGTACCTCCTTCCTCGATTGTTCCGACACTTCTCTGGGTGAATCATAACTTCATTCCGGAGGAAAAATCAAGCCCTTTTCTGCGGCCGGCCGCGCCTTATTTAATTGACCGGCCGTTTGTGCTACACTGATTCGCTCGAAAACCTTATTTGAGGTTTGACCATGCCAGAGAAAGACACCGTCCTCAAGCATCCCAAGGACCCCTCGGCCCTCCTCGACGTCATCCGCGACGTTCAGGCCCGATCCGGGCGCGTCTCCGACGAGGCCGTCGGCCGCATCGCCGCCCACCTCAAGCTCTCGGAAGCCGAGGTCCGCGGGGCGGTCACCTTCTATCATTTCTTCTCCCTGGACCCCCGCGGCGCGTCCACCGTCTACCTCAACGACTCCATCACCTCGAGGATGAAGGGGCGGACGGCCGTGGCCCGGGCCTTCGAGGAGGAGGCCGGCTGCCGCTTCGGCGAGGTCTCGGCCGACGGGCAGGTCGGCCTCTTCCCGACCTCCTGCATCGGGATGAACGACCAGGAGCCCTCGGCCATCGTCGGCGGGGTCGTGTTCACGGCCCTGACCCCGGACAGGGCCCGGGCCATCGTCCGCGGCCTCCGGGCCGGGACGCCGGCGCGGGACCTGGCCGGCCCCCGCGGCGACGGCGCCAACCAGTCGGAGCTCGTCCGGTCCGCGGTCGTCAACAACATCCGGCAGCGCGGCCCCGTCCTGTTCGGGGCCCACGAGCGCGGCGCGGCCGTCCGCAAGGCCGTGTCCATGACGCCGGAGAAGGTCATCGACGAGATCAAGAGAGCCAGCCTGCTCGGCCGGGGCGGGGCGGGCTTCCCGACGGGTCTCAAGTGGGAATTCTGCCGCCGCGAGAAGGCCGGACGGCACTTCGTCGTCTGCAACGCCGACGAGGGCGAGCCCGGGACGTTCAAGGACCGGGTCCTCCTGACCGAGCTGCCCCATCTCGTCTTCGAGGGCATGACCGTGGCCGGCTACGCCGTCGGGGCGACGCTGGGCGTTCTCTACCTCCGGTCCGAGTATGCGTACCTGCGGGACCACCTCGAAGCCGTCCTGGCCGGCCTGCGCCAGGACGGGCTCCTCGGCCAGGCCGTGGCCGGGACCAAGAGCTTCGAGTTCGACATTGTCATCAAGTCGGGCGCCGGCGCCTACATCTGCGGCGAGGAATCGGCCCTGCTCGAATCGGCCGAGGGCAAGCGCGGCGAGCCGCGCGACCGGCCGCCCTTCCCGGTCTCGTCGGGCTACCTGAACCTGCCGACGACGGTCAACAACGTCGAGACCCTGGCCACGGCGGCCCGCATCCTCGTCGAGGGCGCGGCCTGGTTCAAGGCCATGGGCACGGCCCAATCGGCCGGCACCAAGCTTCTGAGCGTTTCCGGCGATTGCGCCCGGCCGGGCGTCTACGAGGTCGCCTACGGCCTGACCGTGACCGAGCTCCTGGACCTGGCGGGCGGCGCCGGGGCCAAGGCCGTCCAGGTCGGCGGGCCGTCGGGGACGTGCGTCGCTCCGGCCGGGTTCGGCCGGAAGATCTGCTTCTCCGACCTGGCCACGGGCGGCTCGGTGATCGTCTTCGGCCCCGACCGTGACATCTTCGAGGTCGTCGAGAATTTTATGGACTTCTTCGTCGAGGAGTCCTGCGGCTGGTGCGTCCCCTGCCGGGCGGGCAACGTCCTGCTCAAGAAGAAGTTCGAGAAGGTCGCCCGCGGACTCGGCACCGAATCCGACCTCCACGACCTCGAGGCCTGGGGCAAGCTGGTCAAGGCCACGAGCCGCTGCGGCCTCGGCCAGACCTCGCCGAACCCCATCCTGACGACCCTGAAGAGCTTCCCCGAGCTCTACGCGGCCAAGATCCGGAAGGGCGAGGCGTTCGTTCCCGAATTCGACCTGGCGGCGGCCATCCAGGACGGCTGCACGGCGGCCAACCGCCAGCCGGAGTGCAAGGAGTCCCTCCATGAGTGAGATCCGCTTCACCATCGACGGCCAGGCCTGCACGGCCCGGCCGGGCCAGACGATCGTCGAGGCGGCCAAGGCCAACGGCGTTTACATCCCGGTCCTCTGCCACTACGAAGGGCTCAAGCCCGCGGGCAGCTGCCGGATCTGCACCGTGCGCGTCGCCGGCCGGTACATGGCCGCCTGCACCCAGCCGGTGACCGAGGGCATGGCCGTCGAGAACACGGCCCCGGACCTCGAGGACATGCGCAAGTCCCTC
>JAPKZE010000449.1 GCA_026393955.1 Candidatus Aminicenantota bacterium | reverse complement strand
GTCCACGTCGACGAGAACATGCCCTGCCGCGTCGGGGCCCGGGTGACCGTCGGCCACGGCGCCGTCCTCCACGCCTGCACCGTCGAGGACGACGCCCTGATCGCCATGGGCGCCACGGTCCTCTCGGGCGCGAAGATCGGGCGCGGCTCGGTCGTGGCGGCCGGCGCCGTCGTGCCCGAGAGGATGGACGTCCCGGCCGGCGTCATCGCCGCCGGCGTCCCGGCCAAGGTCCGCCGGGAGACGACGGCCGACGACCGGACCCGTCTCGAGCACGGCTGGCGGACCTATGCCGCCCTTCGCGACCTCCATAAATCGGGGACATGATGATCAAAGCGGTGATCTTCGATCTCGACGGGACGCTCCTCGACTCGATCGAAGACATCACCGAGGCCTCCAACCGCGTTTACGTCCCCCGCGGCCTGGCCCCGTGCAGCATCGACGAGATGAAGTCGCTCGTCGGCGACGGCGCCGAGGAGCTCATCCGGCGCGTTTTCATTTCGCGAGGCCGGCCCGCCCCGGACGACGCCCTGGTCGCCGAGATCCTGGCCGATTACCGCCGCGAATACCAGAACTGCTGGCGGGACCACAGCCGGCCCTACGACGGCATCCCCGAGCTTCTCGGCGAGCTGGCCCGGCGGGGCCTGAAGACGGCCGTCCTCTCGAACAAGTCCGACATCTTCACGGGCCGCATGACCTCGGCCCTTCTCCCCGCCCACCGCTTCGACATCGTCCGCGGCGCCCTCCCCGGCGTTCCGCTCAAGCCCGATCCGGCGCCCGCCCTGGCCATCGCCGCCGAGCTCGGCCTGGCCGCTGCGGCCTGCGCCTTCGTCGGCGACACCAACGTCGACATGATGACGGCCCGGGACGCGGGGATGCTGGCCGTCGGCGCGCTCTGGGGATTCCGCACGGCCGACGAGCTGCGGACGAACGGCGCCGACGTCCTCGTCGCCTCGCCCGCGGACATCCTCGGCCTGATCACGAACGGAGGTCAGCGATGAAGAAAGCCGCCCTTCTCGTCCTCGCCGTCGCCGCGGGCTGGCTCGCCGGAACGCTCTTGCCCGTCCCGGGAGTCAAGGACGCCCGGGCGTCTCGAGCGCCGGTCCAGGTCCCCTCCTCCCCGTTCGCCGCCGTCCCCGATGTCCGCCAGAGCACAGGATACACTTGCGGGGCGGCCGCGCTCCAGGCCGTCCTTGCCTACTGGGGCGTGCCCGAACGGGAGGACCGGCTCGCCGCCCGCCTGCACAGCACGCCGGAGGCCGGCACACATCCTCTCGACATCGTCCGCGTCGCCCGTGAATTCGGGCTGACGGCCGAGCTCCGCGAAGGGCTCGACCTTCCCGACCTCGAGGCCGCTCTCGCTTCCGGCACGACGGTCATCGTCGACCTCCAGGCTTGGCGCGAACGTACCGACGTCCCCTGGACCGAGACCTGGGATGACGGCCATTATATGGTTCTCGTGGGCATGGACGCCGAGAAGCTCTACTTCGAGGACCCGTCCCTTCTCGGCCAGCGAGGCTTCATCCCCCGCGCCGAGTTCGTCGACCGGTGGCATGATTACGAGGGCGACCCTCCCCTCGACGCGAGCGACCGGAAGTACGTCCGGATGGCCATATTCCTCAGGGGGGACACGCCCCCGGCCGCGCCCGTGACGTCCTACGAACGGGTCCGCTAGCCCGCTCCGTTCGGGGCTCCGTTCGGGGACACGTACCTGAGGTACATGTCCCCGGTCCGGGCCGCCCGCGCATCCCCCACTTCGGCCGCCGCCCCCGTCCGGGGGCACTCTCAGGCGGGGTGGAGGGGGGGGATGGATATTCCCCCCCCCTTTCACCCCCAGCGGCGATGGACGCCCTTTTTCCCTGGTTTATTATCGGACCGTACACGCAATCGCCAGCCCTATTGGAGCGAACGGACGGAAAAGAGAGCGCCCATGCGCGAGAACAGGAAAGACAAAAGGATCGCCGAAGAGAACCGGGTGGCCATCGAGGTCCCCGGGCCCTCCCCCACGGACGAATCGCGCATCGTCAACGCGCTGACCAAGGATATCTCTCTCGGCGGGGCCCGGTTGGTCACGGACCGGTTCTTCGAAGTCGGCACCTCGCTCCGGATGACCCTCTACCTGTCCAAGTCCAAACAGATCGTCAAAGCCAGGGCGGACGTCCGCTGGAACCGAATGGTCGAGGACGGCCTCTACGAGATAGGGATCGAATTCGAGCACGGGATCCCCACCGGGGTCCTGGTCCTCATCCAGCATCTCTACGGAAAAGGCCAGAGCGCGCCGACGTCCGTCCAACCCTGAAGGAGGTCCTATGAGTCTCAACGCCGAAGCCAAGATCGAACAAGCGGCCTTCCTCGATGACATCGAGAAGCGGGTCAGCGAGCTTTTCTCGGCCCAGAAGACAGAGGTCGAGCAGTCCCTGGTCGCCAAGATCAACCGCGAAAAAGAGGACGCCCAGAAGCGGATCGACGCCGTCAACCGGGAGTTCGCCCAGGTCCGCAGCCTCCTCGACCAGCACAAGGCCGTCATGGCCGAGCTCCAGACGACCGAGCAGCACCTCCGGGGCGAGATCCGCGGCCATTTCGAGCGGGCCGTCAACTATCAAAAGATGATGGAGAACGCCGCCGCCCTGGCCGGCGACGAGCTCGAGAAGATCGGCGGCCTCAACCAGGACCTCGAACAGGTCCGGGTGAAGGCCGAGTCCGAGTACACCGCCCTCAAGGACCAGATGGGCGGATACGCCGGCCTCATCGCCCAGATCCCCGTTCCTCCCGTCAGGGCGGAAAGCGAGATCGATTGGATGAAGGAGATCGGCAAGCTGCGCCAGGTGCGAGACCTCATGGCCACCCTGCGGCAGGCCGGGCTCTCCGACGAAGGCGGCGCGCCCTCCTCCATGAGCGAGGAGGAGACGAGCACACCCGCGGCGGAGACCGCCGAGGAACTGGCCGCCTCGCTCGGGCTCATCGGGCCGGACGAGGACAGCGTTCACGACGATGCCGAGTTCGCGCTGAATGTCCCGGCCTGGCCGTCAAACCCGGCCGGTGGCAACGGTCAGCCCGCGGTCTCGCCCTCCCTCTACGGCGAGAACGAGGAGGACGCCGCCCTGTCGCCCGCCGAGACGCTGGCCGAAGCCCGGGCCGAGGCCGTCGAAACCGAATCTCCCGCGGCCCCCTCCGCCGCGGACGCCGCCGCCCTGGAGTCCCTGGCCGGCTATCGCAAGACCGAGCCGGTGACGAACGGCATCGAGCTCGGGTTCTACACCGCCGGGACCGGGACCTTCCTCGACGCCGTATCGTTCATGACCGCGATCCAGAACGTCGTCGAGGGCGCCCGCCAGCAGCACAGCCAGCTGACCAAAACCACCTCGGTCAAGGACCTCTTCCTGCTCAAGCAGGAGATCCTCAATCAGCAGGAGATCATGCGCAAGGTGTTCTTCCGGGTCGTCCGCTTCTGCGATAAGGAGAGCGGCCGCCTGCCCGAGTCCCTCGGCGAGGTCATCAGCTCCCGGGGCATGAAGGACATCATCGAGCGCCTGACCATGGCCAACTGGAGCGACCCGTCCGACTTTAAGCCCTTCCTGAACGAGCTCAACTCGCTGAAGCGGGCCTTCGAGGCCCGGACGGCCGCCCTGCCCTCCTACCCCCAGTCGGTCCTCGACGAGGTCGAGGGGCGGTTGAGCTAGATGATCTCCAGATAGTCCTTGTCCGGGAGCTTCGGGAACTTGGCGTGGGGCTCCTGCTGGTACCAGAACGCGACCGAGGAGATATCGTCCTGGAGCGGCAGATAGCGCCCGCCTGACCGCCAGCCCAACGCCTGGATGGTCACCTTCAGGTCCTTCTCGAACCGGATCGGATCCATGATGTGCCAGCGGTAGAGGCCGAACCTCTGCATGATCTGGTAATGCCCGTCGCCCCGAATGACCTGCGGCAGTCCCGTATACGGCGTGGTGAACTCGTGGTACTGGATCGTGCCGTCCGGGGCCTTGGCGTCGAAATCGTAGGACCCGCAGAAATAATCCTCGGTCCCGGTGCCCGCGATGGTCGGGAATTTCGAGTCGCCGTCCAGGTAGAACTTGATCTCGCCCTCGCCCCACCAGCCGTTGTTGTGGACGCCCCAGGCCATGTAGGTGCCGACGTAGTGGCCCCAGCCCTTGACGCCGTCGAGGAGGGTGTAGACGTCTTTGTACGGCAGAGGATTGACGCGCCGGAACTGGGCGTGGAAGTAGGCCGCGTCGTCCGGGACTTCGGTGAGCGTGTAGTTGATCTGGTAGTAGACGGTGAACTGGTTCGTGTTGGGGGCCTCGTTGGCCCGCGGCTTGGCGCCGATGTTCTCGAGGGTCATCTTGAAGCTCTTGCGGAAGGGCATCTCCCAGTAGCAGTTGAAGGCGCTGCCGGGATTGACGCAGACGGGCAGCGAGGTCACCTGAGCGTACTGGCCCCAGCCGCTGGCGAAGAAATCGCCGACGGGGCATTCGACCGAGGGCTCGGTCTCGCCGTCCCAGTAGATGCGCAGGATGGCGTGGCGCCATGTCCCGGCAGGCGTCAGCCAGATCTGCTGGATGGCCCCTGCGCCCTTGACGTCGGCCATGACGAAGGTCTCACCGGCCGGGATCCGGACATAGGGCGAGACCTTCCAGCCCTGGCCGAGCTCCCGGGCCGAGCTCATGGCCGGCCCGTCGGTCGACATGGCCGCCTTGCCCTTCTCGCCGGTGAAGTT
>JAPKZE010000293.1 GCA_026393955.1 Candidatus Aminicenantota bacterium | reverse complement strand
ACCTCCCGGTAGAAGGGCATGAAGACCCGGACGTCCGCGCCCAGGCCGGTGAGGAACTTGGGTAGGGCGCCGGCCACGTCGGCCAGGCCGCCGGTCTTGGCGTAAGGGATGACTTCGGAAGCGAGGAATGCGACTTTCATGGTTCGGCTATTCTAGCACAAGTCCCCGGAGCGGTCACTCGGGCGCCACGCGGCCTCATTCGAAGCCCTTGTCATAATGCACGGTCTGGAATAATATGAGGCCGAAAACAGACCATGAAAGCGCAGGAGAGCGGGAAAAAGGTCGTGACGGCGGCGGTGGTCGAACGGGACGGGAAGGTCCTCGTCGCCCGGCGCAAAGCCGGGCTCGTCGCCGCCGGGCTTTGGGAGTTCCCGGGCGGCAAGCTCGAGGAGGGGGAGGACCCGCGGCGAGGCCTGGAGCGGGAGCTCTCGGAGGAGCTGGGCGTGGGCGCCCGGGCCGGCCAGCACCTGTGCACGGTCCCGTTCAGCGGCCCGCTCAAGAGCTTCGAGCTCGTCGTCTACCGGACCGAGCTGCTGTCGGACGACTTCCGGATGACGGACCACGACGAGATCCGCTGGCTCGCGCCGGCGGAGATGGACGAAGGCGTATTCTCCAAGCCCGACCGGCCCGTCGTCCGGCTGCTGGCCGGCCGCGGCGAGCCTGAGGACGGCCTGAGGACGGAAGGGGAGCCGGAATGAAGGCCGTCGTCCTCAAGCCCGGCCGGGACAAGGCCATCCGCCACCGGCATCACTGGATCTTCTCCGGCGCCGTCCGGGACCTGCCCGAGTTCGAGGACGGCGCGGTCCTGCCGGTCCGCGCCGCCGACGGCGAGCTTCTCGGCCACGCCTATTTCAACCGCAAGAGCTCGATCACGGGCCGGATGGTCAGCTTCGGCCAAGAGCCGCCCGAAGAGGCCATCCGCCGCAGCCTCGACAGGGCCCTGGCCCTGAGGGAGCGGTATTTCGACCCGGCCGTGACCAACGCCCGGCGGCTCATCAACGCCGAGGGCGACGGCCTGCCCGGCCTCGTCGCCGATCTCTACGACGACGTCCTCGTGCTTCAAGTCGCGACCCTCGGCATGGAGAAGCTGAAACCCCTCGTGGTCGACCACCTGGCCGCCGCGCTCCGCCCCCGGGCGGTCTACGAGAGATCGGACCTGCCCGCCCGGCGTGAGGAGGGCCTCGGGGACGTCGAAGCCCTGCTGGCCGGCGAAGCGGTCGAAAGGGTGCGCATCCTCGAGGGCGGCATCCCGTACTGGGTGGTGCTGACGAGCGGCCAGAAGACGGGCTTCTACCTCGACCAGCGCGAATCGCGGCGCCTTGTCCGGGAATGCGCGGCCGGACGGCGCGTCCTCAACACGTTCGCCTACACGGGGTCGTTCTCCGTCTGCGCCCTCCTCGGGGGGGCCGTCCGGGCCGATTCGGTCGACAGCTCGGCCCCGGCCATGGCCCTGGCCCGGGAGAATTTCGAGCTGAACGGGCTCCCGGCCGGCGCCGGGCTCTTCTTCACGGCGGATGTTTTCGAGTTCCTCCGGGAGCCGGCCCTGGACCACGATTTCATCATCCTCGACCCGCCGGCCTTCGCCAAGAAGAGGACCGACGTGGTGGCCGGATGCCGCGGCTACAAGGACATCAACCGCCTGGCCCTGCAGCGGGTCCGCGCGCCCGGCCTCGTGCTGACCTTCTCCTGCTCCCATTTCGTCGACGAGGGCCTCTTCCAGCAGGTCGTCTTCCAGGCCGCCCACGAGGCGGGCCGGCGCGTCCGTATCCTCCAGAAGCACCGCCAGGCCTTCGACCATCCCGTCAACATCTATCAGCCCGAGACGGCCTATCTGAAAGGCTTCCTCCTCTACGTCGACTGAGCCCGGCCGGGGACTTGTCACAAAGTCCTTCCCATGGGACGGAAGAATCACCTATAATTCCGGACAAGCGGCCGGACGGCCGCCCGGACAGGAGATCGGCATGGACCCTCAAGAGGAACTCCGGAGGCATCTCAGGCCGGCGGCCATGGTCGGGGCGGCCATTTTCGCCAGCCTCGCTCTCTACCTTGTCCTCGTCGAGGTCTTACGGTCCGTCCTCAGGCCCTTTCGGGGCTTTGCGGCCGGAATGCCTCTCCAGCCCTTCCGGCTGGCCGCGTTCGGCGCGGCGGCGGCGGTCATCCTGATGATCCTCCTGCTCAGGCCCCGCCTGCTCGGGCGGCGCGGGCCGGAGGATGTCCCGTCGGCCCTGGGCCGGCTCCAGAGATCCTCCATCGTGATCCTGGTCCTCGGAGAGATCCCGGCCATCGCCGGCCTCGGCCTGTTCCTGGCCGGCGGGAACGCCGTCGACTTCTACAAGCTTCTTTTCGCTTCCCTCGCCCTGACCTTCATCGATTTCCCCAGGCGGGCCGCCTGGGAGGAGTGGTTGAAGGGGTGAAACCCACGACTCAAGGGGGACCATCATGAAGAAGTCCATCGTCCGCGCCGTCCTGATGTTGGGGGCGGCGCTCGCCGTCCTGCCGGCCCTCTCGATCGCCGCTCAGGCGCCGGCCGCCCCGGCCGCCGGCGCGCCCGGCCTCCGTTACGAGATCTGGGTCGAGCTCGACCCGGCCGGCCAGATGCTGGCCGGCAAGGAGGAGATCGTCTGGACCAATCCGACCAAGGACACGGTCCCCGACATGCTCCTCCACCTCTACTGGAACGCGTTCAAGAACGAGGCCAGCGCGTTCATGCGCGAGGCCGCGGCGGAGACGATGTTCGGCGGCAGCGCCGCACCCGAGGACGAGGGGTGGGGCTGGGTCGACGTCACGGATATCCGGCTCGCCGACGGGACGGACCTCAAGCCCGCCTTCCAGTTCGTCACTCCGGACGGCCCGGACCATCCCGACGACCAGACGGTGGCCCGGGTCCTGTTCCCCGTCCCCGTCCGGCCGGGGGAGAGCGTCCACCTGCGGATCGAGTTCCGGAGCAAGGTCCCCCGGACCGTGGCCCGCTCGGGCTACTACCGGAACTCCTTCTTCATCGGCCAATGGTTCCCGAAGCCCGGCGTCTACGAAGAGGGCAAGGGTTGGAACTGCCACGCCTATCATCAGAACTCGGAGTTCTTCGCCGACTTCGCCGATTTCACCGTCCACATCACCGTCCCGCGCGGGTACGTCGTCGGGTCTTCCGGCAAGGCCGTCGACACGCGGACCGATGAGTCGGCCGGCACGGCCACGACCACCTTCCGCCAGTCCATGGTCCACGACTTCGCCTGGATGACCGACCCCCGTTACCTCAGGATCGAGCGCGATTTCGTGGCCGACCGGGAGGTGACCCCGCAAGAGTACAAGGAGACGGCGGACCTCCTCGGACTCCCTCCAGACGAGGTCCGGCTGCCCGACGTCAAGATGATCCTGCTCATCGCGCCCGAGCATCGGTCCCAGATCGAGCGCCACTTCAACGCCCTCCGCGCCGCTCTCAAATACTACGGCCTCTGGTACGGCCCCTATCCCTACGAGACCGTGACCATGGTCGATCCGCCCTTCCGGACCGGGAGCGGCGGCATGGAATACCCGACCCTGTTCACGGCCGGGACCCAGGTCCTGACCAGCCGTGATGTTCAATCGCCCGAGATGGTCATCATCCACGAATTCGGTCACGGCTACTGGTACGGGCTTGCGGCCAACAACGAATTCGAGGCGGCCTGGCTCGACGAGGGCTTCAACACCTACTCGACGACCCGGGTCATGGCCAAGGCCTTCGGGCCGGGCGCCTTCGGCTTCCGGTTCAATGGCCTTCCGCTGGACTGGTTCGTCCGGGTGCCCAAGGTCTTCGATTACGAAACCAACCGGGTGGCGGCCATCAATACGGTCCGCTACGACCCGGTGACGGCCTGGTCCTGGGAGTTCTACAACCGGGGGAGCTACGGGGCCAACGTCTACATGCGCGCGGCCACCGTCCTCAGCACGCTCGAGAATCTCCTGGGCGAACCGGTCTGGTCGAGGATCATGCGGACCTACCACATGCGCTACCGCTTCCGGCACCCGACCGAAGCCGATTTCGCCGGCGTCGTCAATGAGATCGCCGGCAAAGATATGACCTGGTTCTTCGACGAGCTCCTCGAGGAGACCCGGGCCTTCGACTACGGCGTAGCCGCTTTGACCTCGGTCGAGGTCCCGGTCCAGGTCCGGGGCGTTTTCGACAGGAACGGCGCCCGCGAGGAGTGGACGGAGAAGAAGATCGAGGACCTCGAAGCCGCCGAGGCCAAGGCCCCGGACGAGGGGAGGGGCAAGGCCCTGTACCGGACGACGGTCGTCCTCCGGCGCTTCGGGGAGGCCCGCCTGGCCGGCGACGCTCAAGTCGAGGTCCTCATTCGGTTCAAGGACGGGACGACGGAAACCCGGACCTGGGACGGCCGGGACCGCTGGACCCGCCTGGTGATCGTCAGCCCCGTCGAGGCCGAGAGCGCCCAGGTCGATCCTCGCGGCATCTGGCTCATCGACGAGAACCTGGCCAACAACAGCCGGTCGGCCGACGGGCTGCGGCGCAACGTCGTCAAGCTGATGACCCAGCTCCTGTTCACCGTGCAGAACATCCTCCACTTCTTTGGATCGTGGAGCTGAGGGAGGGACCCATGGGCGTCTTCAAAGCCATCTTCAGCGGAATGGGAACGACCTTCCGCAAGCCCCGACTTCTGATCATCCTCTACGCCGTCAACCTGGTCTTCGCCGGGCTCGTCGCGCTCCCCTTCCTTTTCATCGTCCAGGGTGAGCTCGGTCACTCGCTCTACGGCCTGAACGTCCAGCCGGTCGATCTCAACTGGATCGGGGAGGCCGTCCTCAAGTACCAGGCCGCACTGCCGGGCCTGGCCGCCGGGCTCGTGGCCGCCGGCGTCGTCTACACGGTCCTCCACATCTTCCTCAACGGCGGCATCGTCGGCCGCCTGCTCGACAAGGAGGGCCCGGCCAGCCTGGCCGGGTTCGTCGCGGACTGCGGCCGCTACTTCGGACGGTACGTCCGCCTGTTCCTCGTTTCCCTCGTCTTCCTCGTCCTGACGCTGGGAGTGTTCATGAGCCTTGTCTCGGCCCTGTTCAAGCCGTTGTCCAAGGCCGCCATCACGGAGTGGCTGCCCCTCATCCTGTCGAATCTCCACCTCCTCATCGCCCTGCTCCTGCTCAGCGTCGTCCACATGACCGTCGATTACGCTCGCATCGCCGTCGCGGTCGACGGGGAGCGGAAGGTGCTCAAGGCCCTGCGCCACGCCCTGACCTTCCTCAAAACGCGGTTCTTCCGGGCCTGGGCGGTCTATCTGCTGATCGTCGTCCTGACCGTGGCCGGCACGATCGTCTTCTATGTCCTGTTCGGCCGCCTGGGCGCCCCCTCCGTCGCCCAGGTCGCCGCCGGCCTGGCTTGCATGCAGATCTACATCGTCTTCCGGATCTGGGTCCGGACGCTCTTCGTCGCCGCCCAGGCGGAATTCTACAAGGCCCACCCCTATTGAGAGGTCCGATGAAGCTGGGATTCCTGGGCGCGGCCCGGCAGGTCACGGGGTCTTCGTACTTCGTCGAGGCCGGCGGCCTGCGCTGCCTGGTCGACTGCGGCCTCTATCAGGAGAGGTCTTTCCTCGACCGGAACTGGGACCCGTTCCCGGTCCCGCCCGGCGACCTCGATTTCGTCCTCCTCACCCACGCCCACCTCGATCACAGCGGCCTCCTGCCGCGGCTCGTTCACGACGGCTTCTCGGGAACCGTCCTGACGACGGCGGCCACGGCGGATCTCGTATCGATCGCCCTCATGGATGCCGCCGCGATCCAGGAGGAGGACGCGGCCTTCAAGCGGCGCCGCCACGCCCGCGAGGGCCGGACCGTGGACCACCCGGTCGTCCCGCTCTACACGACCGAGGACGTCCAGGCCACCATGCCCCTCGTCGAGGAGGTCGGCTACGACTCGCCCTTCCGGCTGAGCGACGCCCTTTCGGTCCGTTTCCGGGACGCGGGCCACATCCTCGGCTCGGCCATGATCGAGGTCACTGTCCGGAGCGACGGCGACACCCGGACGATCGTCTTCTCCGGCGACATCGGCCAGTGGGACATGCCTTTCGTCCGCGACCCGTCGCTCTTCGATGCGGCCGATTATATCGTCATGGAATCGACGTACGGCGACCGGGAGCACGAGGACCCGGGCCGGATCGGCGACCTGCTCGCCGGGATCATCCGCGAGACGGCCGCGGCCGGCGGGAACGTCGTCATCCCGACCTTCGCCATCGAGCGGGCCCAGGACCTGATGTTCCACCTCAGCCGCCTCGCCTACGACAAGGCCATCCCGGCCCTGCCCGTGTACCTTGACAGCCCGATGGCCAGGGAAGTGACGCTGGCCTTCGAGCGCCACGACGAGTTCTTCGATGAGGAGGCCCGGCGGCTCTTCGCCGCGGGCCGGAACCCGTTCCGCTTCCCGGGCCTGACCATCGTCCGCACGCCCGAGGAATCCAAGGCCATCAACGAATCCCGCGGGCCGGCGGTCATCATGGCCGGATCGGGCATGATCACCGGCGGCCGGATCAAGCACCACCTCGCCCGGAACATCGGCCGGCCCGAATCGACCATCCTCTTCGTCGGCTACCAGGCCCGCGAGACCCTGGGCCGCCAGATCCTCGAGGGGGCGGGGGAGGTCCGCATCCTCGGGCAGACCCTGCCGGTCCGGGCCCGCGTGACCAAGATCAACGGCTTCTCGGCCCATGCCGACCGCAGGGGACTGGACCGCTGGCTGGACGGCTTCAAGCGCCCGCCCCGGCGTCTCTTCGTCACCCACGGGGACGCGGACGTGTCGGCGAAGTTCGCCGAGCGGGTCCGTCAGGAGAGGCGCTGGACGGTGGAGCACCCCGAATACCGCGAGATCTGGGACCTGGACTGAGCCCGCGCCGGTCCGCGCGGCGCCTCCTCCGCGGAGCTAGACCTTCGGCAGCCCGTCGAGGCCCGAGCCCCGGCCGTAGGCGGCCATGATCCCGTCGAGGTCCCGGCGAACGTCGTCGGCGAGGGGCGGCGCGGCATAGGCCGCGAGCCGGCGCCGCACATCAACGTGCGCCTTGTCGACGATGGAGGTCCGGCCGGCGGCCACCCAGGCTTCGTAGGTATCGCGGTCGGCCAGCCCTGGCAGGATGTGCTCCTGCCGGTACCACCGCTTCGTGTGCGGATGGGCCAGGAAGGACATCCCCGGCGAGAACCCCTCGAAGACGCCCAGGGCGATGGGGTCGTCCCGTTGCGCGATCCCTCCCAGCAGGCGGTAGACCATGGCGCAGATCCCGTCGTCGATGACGAGCTTCTCCAGGCACTGGGTGCTCTCGAAGTCGAGCATGCCGGCACCCGAGATGACGTTGACTCCGGCCAGGGCCCCGATCACGGCGCCCAGGGCCGTCTCGAACCCGGCCTGGGGGTCGTTGACCTTGGCATCGCTGAGACCCATGTAGGCGTGGGCGGGCAGCTTCAGGAACTTGGCGATCTGGGCCACCCCGGCGTCGATCATCATGCCTTCCATGGCGCCCAGGGGCGTCGTGCCCTTGCGCATGTCGAAGCTCGACGGCGATCCGCCGAAAATGACCGGGGCACCGGGACCGGCCAGCTGGCAGATGACCAGCCCGGCCAGGTTCTCGGCGACGTGCTGGACGAGCGTCCCGGCCAGGGTGACCGGCGAGGTCGCGCCCGTCATCCCCACGGAGATGAGCTCGGACGGGAGACCGGCCCGGGCCGCGTCCATGAGGCTCTGGGCGGTCAGGTGGCTCCACTTCAGGGGAGGGGAGGGGCAGGCGTCGAAAACGGCCAGGGGCTTGCGGCGCAGCGCCTCCTCGCCGCCGCGGACGGCGGCCAGAAGGTCTTTCATGGCCCGGAAGCCCTCGACCCGGAAGGTCCCGGTGATGAACGGCTTCTCGGACAGGACCAGACCGAGATAGAGCCGGAACGCGTCGGACGCCCCGGCCGGAACGTCGGACGGGACGAGGCCGGTGCTTTGGAAGTGGAAATGGTCGAGGCTCTCGACAAGCTTGATGAACTCGACGACGTCGGAGGTCGACGCCTTGCGCTCGGCCTGGGTGGCGTGGTCGAGCAGGTTGACCGCCGCCGAGCCCGGGTCGAAATGGACCTCGTCGCCTCCGATGACGAAGGCCTTCTCGCCCCGGCGGTCGTAGAGCGTGACCGAGGACGGGGTCGAGGCCAGGCACTTCTCGACCAGGCTCCGGCCGATCCGGGCCCGCTGGGAGCCGGCATCCACTGCGGCCCCGCCCTCGGCGAGCAGGCGCAGCGCCTCGGGATTCTCGACCAGGACCCCCGGATTTTCGAGGAGCGTCAGCCCCTCGTCGACGATCCTCTCGACGAACGCTTTTTCGAGGAGTTCCAGCTTGGGCCGTTTGGCTTCGAACATCTTCGCCTCCTTTCGCCCGGTCCCGGTCAGGCCAGCCCGGCCAGGGCCTTGGCCGCCTTGACGGCGGCGACGGCGTTCTCGGCGAAGCCGTCTGCGCCGATCTCCTCCGCCCACTTCCGGCTGGCCGGAGCCCCGCCGACGAGGACCTTGTACTTGCCCCGCAGACCCCTCTCCTTGAGGAGCTCGAGGAACCGCCGCTGGTTGGTCATGGTCGTGGTCAGCAGGGCCGACAGGCAGATCAAACCGGCCCCGGCCGCGTCGGCGGCCTCGATGAACCGCTCCAGCTTGACGTCGACGCCCAGGTCGGTGACCTCGAAGCCGCCGGCCTGGAGCATGGAGGCGACCAGGTTCTTGCCGATGTCGTGGATGTCGCCCTCGACGGTCCCGATGATCACCCGGGCCCCGGCCCGGTTCACGCCCTCCCGGCGGTTCAGCTCGGGATTGAGGACGGCCATGGCCGACTTCATCGCCTCCGCGCTGGTGATGAGCTCGGGCAGGAAATACTCCCCCTCTTCCCAGAGCGCCCCGACCCTCTGGATGCCCGGCATGTAGCCCTGCTCCACGACCTCGAGGAGGTCGAACCCGGACCGCACCGCCTCTTCGGCCAGGGCGCGGGCGGCCTGACGGTCCCCGGCGACGATGGCCTCGCTCATCTTCGTGTAGATCTCGTTCTTGGTCATGCCTGCTCCTCCCTGTGGATGGCCCGGGCCATGGCCCGGATATGGGCCGGGTTCGTCCCGCAGCAGCCGCCGATGAAACCGGCGCCGGCGGCAACCATGTCCGGGACGTGCCGGACGTATTCTTCGATGCTCTGGGAATAGCCGAACGTGCCGTCCGGACGTTGGACCGGCTGGCCGGCATTGGCCTGGGCGATGACGGGCAGCGGCGTGGCCGCCCGCAGGACCTGCACGCAGCCGACCATCTGCTCGCTGGTCAGGGTGCAATTGGCCCCGACCGCGGCGGCCCCGGCCTGCTCGAGCTCCGCGGCCGCCCGGGCGGCGGAGTCGCCCATGATGGTGAAATACCCGCGCGGGTAGACGCCGAAGGTCATGGTCACGAAAACGGGCAGCGACGAAACGCTCTGGACCCCCCGGAGGGCCGCCAGAGCCTCGCGCAGGTCGTACTGGGTCTCGATGATCAGGACGTCGACCCCGCCTTCGACGAGGGCCCGGGCCTGCTCGGCGTAGGAGGCGGCCAGCTCCTCCACGGTCGCCTGGCCCTGGGGCTCCAGGAACTTCCCGGTCGGTCCCATGCTGCCGGCCACGTAGCGCCCGGGCGGCGCGGCCTCACGGGCCAGCCGGGCCGCGGTCCGGTTCAGAGCGAAGGCCCGGTTCTCGAGGCCGTGGGCGGCCAGCCGGAGGGGGGTCCCGCCAAAGCTGTTCGTCGAGACGACGTCGGCACCAGCCTCGAAGTAGGCGGCGTGGACTTCCCGGACGACGTCCGGCTTTTCGGCGTTCCAGAGCTCGGGCGGAACGCCCCGGTCGAGGCCGCGGGCCATCAGCTCGGTCCCGAGGGCGCCGTCGAAGAGGACGGTCCGTCTCCGGACCAGATCGAAGAGGGGGATGATCATCGTTGGCCTTTCGGATAGCTGTCGAATTCGAGGGACTGGACGAACTCGTCCTGGAAATCGGGACGGGTGGCCAGCGACACGTGGGAGACCTTCGCGGCCAGGGTCTCGGCGACCGCCCGGGCCGGACGGGAGACGAGAAGGAGCCGGGCCCCGGACAGCGAGGCGTTGCCGACGAAGACGATCGTCCCGGCCGGGACGTCCGGCAGGAGCCCGATGGCCTGGGCGTTGGCGACATCGAGCGAGCTGCCGAAAGCCCCGGCGACCAGGATCCGGTCGAGGTCCTCGACCTTCAGCCGGAACTCGCGGAGCATGAGCTGAACGCCGCTCCGGACGGCGGCCACGGCCAGCTGGATGTCGCGAATATCCTGCTGGGTCAGGGCCAGCCGGTCGGTCAGCCGCAGGCGCTTCTCCGGCCCGATGATGCGGCCGTCGCGGCCCAGGAGGCCGCGGGCCACGGCCCCGGCCAGGATGTCGATGAGACCCGTTCCGCAGACGCCCTGGGGCGGCAGGTCGTCGACCGTCCGGCACTTGAACCCGTTGTCCCATTCGACCTGGTGGATGGCCCCGGGCAGGGCCAGCATGCCGCAGCTGATGTTCATCCCTTCGAAGGCCGGGCCGGCCGCCGTCGACGTCGTCACGAACTCGCCGCCCTTCTTGAGCACGATCTCCCCGTTCGTACCCAGGTCGATGAACAGCCCCGTCCCCGGGCCGGCCGCAAAATCCGAGGCCACGAGACCGGCCGTGATGTCGCCGCCGACGAAGCTCTTGATGTTGGGCGCGAGGTAGACCCGGGCCTGGGGATGGAGGGCCAGGCCGATCTCGGAAGCGGCCAGCGGCGGCAGGGTCGAGAAGACGGCGTGGAACGGGGCCAGGGCCATCGAGTCCACGGCGACGCCGCAGAAGATGTGGTTCATGGCCGTATTCCCGGCGACGACGGCGTCGTAGATCCGATGACGGGGGACGCCGCTCCGCCGGGACATCGTCCCGACCATGTCGTTGAGTTGCTGGACGGCGGCGGTCCGCAGGCGCCGGAGGTTGTCGGGGTTCTCGAAGGCGAAGGTGATCCGGGACACGACGTCGGCGCCATACGAGGTCTGGGCGTTGACCGCCGAAGCCCGGTCGGCGATCTTGCCGGTTCGCAGGTCGACCAGCTCGGCCGCCACCGTGGTCGTGCCGAGGTCGACGGCCAGGCCGAAGATGTCGCGCCCGGCCTCGTCGGGCTCGAGGTCGAGGAGCTCGAGGTCGTCGTAGATGACGGCCGATGCGGCCCGGGCGGGGCCGAGGGTCGAACCGCCCAGCTTCGAGAGCGCCGCCAGCGGCAGGATCAGGCCGGGCGATTTAAGCTGGGCCCGAAGCAGATCGGCCGCGGCGGTCGGGGCGAAGAGGGAGGGCTTCTCCAGGACGAGCGAGAGCCTCTTGACGGCCGGGTCGACGTAGGCGGCCAGGGGGAGCCCCGTGTCGAGGACGGCGACCTTCTCGAGCCGGGAGCCTGGCAGCGTCTCCACGATGACGTCGCTGCACAGGACGTACAGGCAGGCGAGCCGGTGGTCGGGGCCGAGCCCGCGGGCCTCGAGAAGCGACGCTTCGACCGCGGCGGGGAAGGGGAGGGGGCCGCCGAGGATCCGGACCGCGCATTTGCCGCAGACGCCCCTCTGGTGGCAGTACAGGCTCAACGGAATGCCGGCCCGGACGAGCACGTCGGCCAGGACCTCGCCGGACTTGGCCCGGACCTTGATCCCGTCCGGCAGGATCTCGACGGTCAGGGACGTCTCGGCCATGGGCTCCTCTTCACACTCCGCCCTTCATCTTAAACGAAATCACGGTCAGGGGAAATCTCTTTTTGCCGGGTCCGGCGAGGCCGGCCCGCGGCGGGGCTTCCAGATCAGGTAGACGGGAACGCCGGCGGCCAGAAGGCCCGCCCCGATCAGAGACTTGAGGGGGGGCTGGCTGGCGACGATGCTGACGAAGACGGCGAGCGACACGGCGATGAAGACGACCGGAACGACCGGAAAGCCCCAAGCCCTGTAGGGACGGACCGCTCCCGGGGCCCGGCGGCGCAGCACGAAGACGGCCAGGCCCGTCGCGGCGAAGAAGAGCAGGAGGGCGAAGAGCATGTATTCGATAAGGGATTCGTACGTGCCCGAGAGGCAGAGCACCGCCGACCAGGCCGCCTGCCCCCAGAGGGCTCCGGTCGGCACATGGCTCCGGGGGCCGAGGCGGCCCATGGCCCGGAAGAAATGCCCGTCCCGGGCCATGGCGTAGAACACGCGGGGCCCGAAAAGCAGGTTGGCGTTGAGGCAGCCGAAGATCGAGACCGTGACCAGGGCGGAAAATAGGGCGGCGCCGCCGCCCCCGAACAGGGCCGAGGCGGCCAGCTCCCCGATGCGCACAACCCCCTTCAGGCGATCGAACGGCAGGGCCAGGAGGTAAACAACGTTGACCAGGATGTAGATGGCCGTCACAGAGAGGACTCCCAGGGTCAGGCCGCGCGGGATAGTCCTCTCCGGATCGCGGATCTCCTCGGCGGTGCAGTTGACGGAATACCAGCCGTCGTACGTCCAGAACACCAGGACCAGAGCCAAGCCGAGAGGCTTGAGAATGCCGGGAAAGCCGGGGCCGGACGTGAAGAGCGGATGGAAGTTGGCGCCGCCAGCCTTCGTCCCGAAAAGGACGCCCAGCCCGACCAGGGCGGCAACGGTACCTAGACGGAAGATGGTCAGACCGTTCTGGACCAGTGCGCCCGACCGGATGCCGAACGAATTGAGGAGGGTCAGAAAGAGGATCGAGACGGCGGCCACGACCTGGCCGGCGGACAGGCTGTAGGCGATCCCGAACAGATCCAG
>JAPKZE010000250.1 GCA_026393955.1 Candidatus Aminicenantota bacterium | reverse complement strand
AAAAAGGATGCTCATGGCCCCCATTCTAGCCGAATCCGGGGAGCGGCGATACCCCGGTCGGACCGTCCTGGCCGGCCGGCGGCTTGCGCCTCGATAGCCCTTTGGTCTATTGTGTCTGCTGAACGTCCCTCGACGTGAACAGGAGACCGAAGACCGTGCCCGTGGCTGAGACCGAACGCCCGGTGCTCGAAGCGCTGGACCAGCTCGCGATCCCGTATGTCCGCCATGAGCATCCGCCGGTCGCTACGGTCGAGGAGGCCGAAAAGCACTGGGCCGGGCTCCGGGGCACGCACTGCAAGAACCTCTTCCTCCGGAACTATAAAGGGAACCGGCACTATCTGGTCATCGCGCCCGTCGCGCGCGGCATCGACCTCCGGCGTCTCAATGCCCAGCTCGGCGAGGATCGGCTGAGCTTCGCCTCGCCGGAGCGGCTCAAGCGCTGGCTCGGCGTCGAGGCGGGATCGGTCTCGCCGTTCGGACTGATCAACGACGAGACCCATGCGGTCCAGGTCGTTTGCGACCGGGAGCTCCGGTCGAGCGCCGCCCTGGGCTTCCATCCGAACGTCAACACGGCGACGCTCGAGATCGCGTTCGCCGATTTCGAAAGGTTCCTGGCCTGGCGGGGCAACGCCGTCCGCTGGCTGGAGCTCTGAATCGAAGGAGGTCGATATGAGAACGCTCGCTGTCCTGGCCCTGCTTTCGCTCGTGTTTCTGCCCGTCCTCGCCGCCGTCCAAGACAGGATCGAGCCCGACCGGGTCACGGTCCAACACATTCTGATCGCCTTCAAGGGCTCGGTCCCCGATCCTAAAGTGACCCGCAGTTACGCCGACGCCGAGAGGCTGGCCCTGAAGATCTTCGAGAAGGCCAAGGCCGGCGAGGATTTCGACGCCATGGTCAAGTCCTACACCAACGACTCCTACCCGGGCATCTACAAGTTGACCAACCGGGACGTGACGCCCGATCCGGCCGGCAAGGAATTCTCGCGGGCGAAGATGGTCCAGGCGTTCGGCGACGTCAGCTTCGGCCTCGAGGTCGGGGGCGTCGGCCTGGCCGTTTTCGATTCGGCCACGAGCAAGTTCGGCTGGCACATCATCAAGCGGCTGGAGTGACCCGGCGGCCATGGACAGGACGACCCTGCGCCGCAGCCTCCTCGGGACGGGGGTCTTCCTCTTGGCCGCGGCCGCGGCGGGCCCGACCATCCCCCCGACGCGGATCCCCGAGCCCCAGACGGCGTTCGCCCCGTTCGAGTACGTCTGCCGCCGGGCCGCAGGTCCGATCAAGGTCGACGGCCGTCTGGACGAGCCATCCTGGGCGGACGCCGATTGGACCGAGGTGTTCGGCGATATCGAGGGCCCGGCCAAGCCGGCGCCCCGGTTCAGGACCCGCGCCCAGATGCTCTGGGACGATCAGTACCTTTATATAGGGGCCTATCTGGAGGAACCCCATATCTGGGCCACGCTGACCGCCCGGGATTCTATCATATTCCAGGACAACGACTTCGAGGTCTTCATCGATCCCGACGGGGACACTCATACTTACTACGAGCTGGAGATGAACGCCCTCAATACGGTCTGGGACCTGCTGCTGGTCAAGCCCTATCGGGACGGCGGGCCGGCCGTCCACTCTTGGGACATCCAGGGGCTCAAGACCGGCGTCCGGATCATGGGCACATTGAACGATCCGTCCGACCGGGACAAGGCCTGGACCGCGGAGATCGCCCTGCCGTTCGCCGTGCTCCGGGAATGCATCCCGGGCAAGCCGGACCGGCCGGCACCCGGGGACCAGTGGCGGGTCAATTTCTCGCGTGTCGAATACCAGGTGACTGCCGAGAGCGGCGCCTATGTCAAGAGCAAGGACGCCGGCACGGGCCAGCCCCTGCCGGAGGACAATTGGACCTGGACGCCGCAGGGCGTCGTCAACATCCACTATCCCGAGATGTGGGGCTACGTCCAATTCTCCGCGAAAGTCCCGGGCGGCGGCCAGGACAAGTTCGACCGGAAGGCCGAGGAAAAGGTGAAGTGGGCCCTGCGCCGGATCTACTATGCCGAGCGGGCGCTCTATTCCGAAAGATCGGCCTTCGGGGCCGACCTCGCGGCCCTGGGATTCAAGGGTGACCAGAGCCTGCGCATCAAAGGCTGGTCCTACCCGCCGGCCGTGCGGACGACCGCGAGCCTTTTCGAGGCCGCCTATTCCGCCAAGAACGGCGAATCCTGGCACATCCGCCAGGACGGTCTGGTCTGGAAAGAAGTCCCGCCCAAGGCGGCAGCCAAGTAGAACAGGGAGAGATGCCATGCGCAAGCGCATGAGTGCGGCGGTCCTCGCGGGCCTCGCCTTGGTAGGGGCCGTCCGTTTAATGGGGGCGAGCCTGCCGGCCGCCAAGCCGGAAAGCGTGGGCATGTCCTCCGCGCGGCTGGCCGCCCTCGACAAGATCGTCGGCGAGGCGGTGGCTCGCAAGGACTTTCCCGGGGCCGTCCTGCTCGTCGCTCATAAGGGCAAGGTCGTTTACCGGAAAACCTTCGGTCTCGCCCAGACCGTGCCCGGACCGCGGCCTCTCACAGCCGACATGATCTTCGATCTCGCGTCCGTCACCAAGCCGGTGGCCACGGCGACGTCGGTCATGATCCTGGTCGAGCGCGGCGCGATCCGGCTTTGGGACCGGGTCCGCCTCTACGTTCCGGAGTTCTCGACCTGGTACGGCGAGAAGGGGATCGCGGGCGAAGAGGCCCGGCTGTACCATCTTCTGACGCACACGTCGGGTCTGCCGCCCTACACGGACGCCAAGGAAGCGGCCATAAAGCTCGGCGACCCCTGCTCTACCGCCGATCTGGTCGGGCTCATCGCCGGGATCCCCAAGGAGCGGCCCGTCGGCTCGGAGTTCGTCTACAGCTGCCTCAATTACATCACCCTGGCCCACATCGTCCACAAGGTCTCGGGCCAGACCGTCGACCAATTCGCCGCCGAGGCGATCTTCAAGCCCCTGGGCATGACCCGGACCTTCTACCGGCCTGCGGCGGAGTTCGTCGACCAATGCGTGCCGACGGAGGTCGTCGACGGAACGCCCCTCCGCGGGGTCGTCCACGATCCCCTGGCCCGTCTCCAGGGCGGGGTTTCGGGCAATGCCGGCCTGTTCTCGACGGCCGACGACCTGGCCCTCTTCGCCCAGATGCTGCTCAACCGAGGCGAGCTCAACGGCGTCCGTGTCCTCGCCCCGCTGACCGTCGATCGCATGACCGAGATCTATCCCCGGGTCGGAGCGGCCGGCCGGGGTCTGGGATGGGACATCGACACGGACTACGCCACCGTGCGCGGGGATCTCTTCGGGCCGCGGTCCTACGGCCACTCCGGCTACACCGGGACCTCGATCTGGATCGACCCGGAGACCCAGACCGCGGTCGTCTTCCTGACCAACCGCGTCCATCCGGACGACAAGGGGGACATTATCGGCCTGAGGAGCAAGGTGGCCAATGTCGTCGCCGCGGCCGTCCTGGCCAAATAAAGGCTTTGACTTCGGCCGGGGCCCGTGCTAACGTTCCAGGCAGGTTCAGGGACATGCAGGTCCAGATCGAACGCGAGATCTACATCCGGGCGTCGCGCGCCTTCGCCGTGCTCTCGGAAGCCTATCGGACCTTCCAGGGATTCCTCGAGGCGCACGTCGCGTCCACGTCTCCCGAATATTACAAGGCCAGGAACCTTCTCAAGGAAGGCAAAGCCTATTACGACCAGACCCTCCAGGACGCCAAGAAGCTCCTCGGGCCGATCCCCATTTACGCGGCCAAGGACTTCGAAGCCTGGCGCGCCGAGGCCCTGATCAAGAACAAGATCGTCGTCCAGGGCCAGACCGAGGAGGATCTGCTCCGCGAGCTCGCGGGCGATGAGTTCCTCAAGACGATCATGGGGCCGGAGGACATCGGGACCTACCTCAGCGCCAACTTCGAGACCCAGCGGTCGGGGAAAAGGAAGCTCGAGAACATCAAGGTTCGCATGGTCATCGACCGGCTGGCCGGACTGGTCCACGCCGGCCAGGAGCTCCAGCAGAAGGCCCAGCGCAAACAGCAGGGTCTGCCCGTCTGACCCCGGCTACCGGGCCGCTTTGTCCCGCCAGTACCTCATCTTCCCGACCCCGCCGCGGTCGGCCTGGCCGTCGTAGCCCAGTCCGTAGTTCCCCTCGCCGGCCTGGACGAGCGTCCGGCCGTCGAAGACGGCCTTGGTCAGGTTGACGACGGTGTAATCGAGGCCGTCGCTGCGGACGGAGACGAAGGCGAAGTCGCCGTCCGTTTCGAGGCCCCCGACCTTGATCCGTCCCGCTTCATAAGTGTAGCGTGGCCGACGGAAATCGCGGCTCATGTCCCGCCGCAGATCGGTCTTGACCCCGATCACGAGGTCCCGGTCACCGTCCTTGATCACCACGCCGATCGCCCCGCGGGCCGGTTCGGCCGGTGCGACGGTCACCCGGCCGAGCCAGCCCTTGGGGTCGTCCGACGCGCCGTGCGGCACGAGGACGGTCACGAAGGCGCAGGTCTCGCCGAGCTCGAAATGCTGGGCCCAGGACTGGTGGATGAGCCACTCGTCCTGGTAATGGCGCTTCTCCGCCTCGACGCCCTCCATCCGAGGCTCCGCCGACGGGAAAAGGATGAGCAGCCGCTTGTCCTGGGGCAGGACGGCCGTCTGGATCCGGTCGTAACCGGTGTCGTACCAGTGGTCGCCCCGGTCGAAGATCTGGCGGGTGTGCCAGAGGGCGCCCAGCGTGAAGTAGTCTTCGCGAAGCGCCTTGAAGATGTCGAAGACGACGTAGCACTCGGGGTCCTTGACGTAGACGACGACGCGGTCGGACTGATAGCCCCAGCCGTCGTCGACGACGCGGGTCCGGCTGTAATCGAAATCGTCGAAGGTCAGGAAGTCGACCTTCTTCGTCCGGACCGGCCTGTAGGAGCCGGCGTTGCGCATGAACTCGAGGAGCGTCTGGCCGGGGACGGACTCGCGGACGCTATAGCGGGCTTCACCGTCCTTCTGCCCCCAGAAGATCTTTTCGGGCCGGACGCAGAGGCGGTTGTGGAAGTAGTCCTGGCGGTAGGCGCCGTAGGGCCCCGACGGCATGTAGTCGCGGTAGCCGCCGTCGTGGAGAAGGACCGAGCCGCCCGACATCAGCAGGACGAGGCTGTTCTCGTCGGCGTGGCCGTGGGTCATCTTCTCTTCCTCGACCGGGATGGTGTCCCGCAGGTAGTCGCGGAAATTCAGGCCGCCGTCGCCCTCGTCCCTGTAGTTGAGCAGGAGATAGCTTGAAAGGGGCGACCAGCCGTTGCGGAAGACGATCTTCTTGCCCTGAACGTCCTCCATGACCTCCATGGACAGGCCGGTCGGCGCCGCGGCCTTGACCTCGTCGGTGCCCCAGCGGTAGGCGTCGAGGAGCATGACCCCGAGCCCGACGCTCGTCGGCTTGGTCAGATCGACGAACTTGGCCGCCATCGTCTCCGCCGCCCACTTGAGGCCGGGGTCCCGGAGGGCGGCCGCGGCCGCTTCGAAGTAGACCAGGAAATGGGTCCAGTTCGAGGTCCAATGGGCGTCGCCGAGGTCGGGGACGACCCCGGCCGGACAGACCAGGTTGAGGTAGTAGCGGGCGTAATAAGACATCTCGGGTGTTGCGAAGAGGTCCCGGATCCCGTTCAGGGCGTCCGCGTACCCGAGCAGGGAGTAGAGCCAGACGCCGTTGTAGATGGTGGCGTCCTCGATCTGCCAGTTCCCCCAGTTGTCGTCGCCGAGGGCCCGGCGCTGCATGTCCCAGGTCGGGGCGTCCGGATGGGCCGGCAGGGCCCGGACCGCCCAGGCCAGCGACTCGGCCCGGAGGGCCGAACGGTTCATGGGACCCCATTCGGCTGTCCGGAGGAGGTAGCGCATGCTGCCGGCGATCAGATCGGCGGCCGTCCGCTGGTCGGCGGGGGAGAGGCGGCCGAGGCGCCTCAAGGTGTCGAAGGCCCGGATATAGCGCATGATCGTGAAGAAATCCGGCAGCGCCGGCACGCCGTCCGCATAGTCGGACCGGAGCTTGATCGACGATTCGGGATAGGCGGACCGGTAATCCCCGTAGGTCAGGAGGACCTCCCGGGCCCGGGCCGCATATTCGGGCTTCTTTTCCGTCTCGAAGAGATAGGCGTAGATCACCGCCATTTCGAGAAGGCCGCCCGGCGCCCGGTAGCCGAAGACGTTGAGCGGATCGAAGGTTTTCCGCCATTGGGCCAGGATCTCGTCTTTGTGGGCGAAGGTCCAGTCCGCGGAGGCCCTGGCGTAGGCCAGGTAGCGGCCGCGGGGCGCGGCCCGCAGGGCCGGGGCCAGGAGGAGAGCGAGAAGGCCGGCGGCGACGAACGCTCGAGGACGGATCCTGCGGGACGGCGTGTGGCTCATGATCGTTCTCCTCTCGGACGGCTGTTTTTTTCTATCACACTTCCGGCCGCGATGCCAAACCCTCACGGTCGGGACGCCGCGGCCGCGCCTGTGCTATAATCGCGCCGTGGAGCTTGGGTGAAGAGAAAGCTCTTTCCGATCGCCCTCCTGGCCGGGGTCCTTTTCGCTCGGGGCGCCGCTTCCGCCCAGCTCGTTGTCGGCCAGTACGAGGACGAAGCCCCGCTCGGGACTTGGAATACGTTCGGGGCTCCCTCGGCCCCCTCCGTCGGCCTGGGCGGGACCCAGTTCGCCTGGGCCTGGGACGTCTCGGCGTCTCTGGCCAACCCGGCCCTCCTGCTGAGCCTGCCGCGACTGTCGGCGTCCCTCTCGGCTTCCTACGGGGCGGCGTCCATGTTCCGGTACGCGCTCGTGAACACGGGACCCGTCGAATCGATAAGCAACCTCTCGGCCGGCGTCTTCGGCATCGACCACGGCGGCCTGGCCTACCGCCGCGGGGCCTGGGCCTTCGCCCTAGCCCTGGCCGCGCCGGAAAGCTACGGCCGGCCCGGGATCGTCATCGCCGACGGGGGCTATCAGCTGACCTTCGAGCAGACGGGCTATCTCCGCGTCCTGCATGCCGGGGTGGCCCGGCGCCTCCCCTGGGGCCTGTCCTTGGGGATCGGGCTGAACTACGCCACAGGGAAGCTCGATCGAACGACCGTCGAACAGACGGCCGACATCCTGCGCGTCGTGACCATCACCGACGACAAACACGAGACCTTCCAGGGCCTCTATGCCAACGCCGGGCTCACGTGGGCGGCGACCGCCGGGCTGACGGCGGCCCTGGTCGTCCGCTCGCCTTACGTCAAGGAAGGGGCCGCCGAGAGCCTCCTCCGCTACGAGGTCCCGGTCGAGGGTACGGACATCCGCATCGACGCCGCAGCGACGAACACCTACCGCCAGCCCTGGGTCGTCGGGACCGGTCTCTCCTACAGACTCGCGCAGGCCTGGAGCCTGGCCGCGGAGGCGGCCTGGTTCGGCTGGTCCCGCTACGAGGCGACCTCTTTCGACGAGCCGCTCGTCCGGACGTTCCGGGATATCGTCAAAGCGGGAGCGGGCATCCAGTATCTGGCCAGGGCCGGGTCCTCGGGCCAGCCGTCCCGGATCCCCCTGCGTGTGGGCTTCTCGATCGACCCGCAGCCCATGGCCGCCGTCCATTCGACGTATCTCCGGCTGACGTTCGGTGCCGGTCTCGAGTTCCGGAAGATCGCCATCGATCTCTCGGGCGCGGTCGGGCGGGAAAGCGGGTCGGGCCGGGACCTCAGGGCCGGCCGGATCGCGCTGTCTTGCCGATACATCTTCCGGGAGTGACCTCATGGCGAGGAGGGGATCATGCGCCTGATGAAAACAACGGCGATCGTTCTGGGTCTGGCCGCCCTCGCCGTGCTGGCGCCTCCGGTCGCGCCGGCCGCCGGTCAGGCGGACCAGATCATCAGCGTCGCCGAACGGGATTTCGCGGCGGCCGGGCTCGGACGGAAAGGGCTCGACCTTCTCATGCGCAAGGACGGACGCGTCTATATCGTCGCCTCCCCGGGCGAGATCGCGGCGCTCGCCGCGCTGGGGGTCGGGTACGACTTCGAAACAGGCCGCTTCCTGAGGACGTCGTCCGAGGGTTTGAGCGCGGCCGGGGGGATCAACGGGGCCTATCACAGCACTATGGAGCTCGAGACCGACCTGAGGATCCTCGAACGGGACCATCCCGGGCTGGCCAGCGTCCTGGAGATCGGCGAGACGCTCGAGAAGCGCAAGATCCTGGCGCTGAAGATCAGCGATAACGCCGCGGCGAACGAAAACGAGCCGGCGGTCCTCCTCACGGGCTGCCACCACGCCCGCGAATGGATCTCGGTCGAAGTGCCGTACCTGTTCGGGAAGTACCTTCTCGACAACTACGACCTCGATCCCCAGGTCCGCGCCCTCGTCGATGCGAGCGAGATCTGGATCGTTCCCATCGTCAATCCGGACGGTCTCGAATACAGCATCCATGTCTACCGCTACTGGCGCAAGAACCGGCGGGCCAACGCGGACGGCACCTTCGGCGTCGACATCAACCGGAACTACGGCTGCGCCTGGGGCATCGACAACGAGGGGTCGAGCGGCTATCCGGGCTCGGACGTCTATCGGGGGACCGGACCTTTCTCGGAACCGGAGACGGCCGCCGTCCGGACGCTCTTCGCGAGCGTGGGCATCGATTTCCGGGCCCTGATCTCGTTCCATAGCTACGGCCAATACATCCTCTACCCCTGGGGCTACACGGCCGCTCCGGCTCCGGAAGATGCCGAGCTCGGGACCATCGCCGCGGCCATGGCCGGACTGATGGCCGCTGTCCAGGGGACGGTCTACACGCACGGGCAGGCGTCGCGGACGCTGTACGTCACCAATGGAGATACCGCCGACTGGGCCTACAGCCTCCGCGGCGCCCCCGCCTTTACGGTCGAGCTCCAGCCCGTCGATATCGATCACGGCGGGTTTTTCAACGACGAGGCCGCGATCGGAGCCGTCTTCCAGGAGAACCTGCCGGCCATGCTCTATCTGGCCCGTTACGCCCTCGATCATCCCCTGCCTGTCCGTCCCCGGATCGTCGAAAGAAGGGACCGCGCCCGGCGAGCCACGGCCGCGAAGACCAAGCCGTCGGTCCGTCCGGCGCCGGGCTGACGCTGGCCATGGGCCAAGCCCTCTTAGCGGCCTCGGGCGCCGCCCCGCTGACCAAGCCGACGGTCGTCGGCGTGGGCATCGGCGAGGATTACGGCAAGGCGGCGGGCAAGGCGATCGCCCTGGCCGGAGGGATGAAGGTCTTCGTCCAGAAGGGCACGAAGGTCGCCCTGCTCGCGAACGTCCAGAGCCGTCATCCGGGCACGCACACGAAGCCGGAGGTCCTCCGGACCGTCATCGGCCTCTGCAAGAAGGTCGGCGCCGCCAGGATCGACTGCCTGAGCTGGCAGCCGGTCAAGCAATGGGAGGACACCGGGCTCAAGGCCGTCTGCGACGCCGAGGGCGTCGGGCTCCGCCTGTTCGAGAAGGACGAAGCCCTGTTCCAACCCGTCCCCATTCCCAAGGGCGTCGCCCTCAAGGAGGCGCGGATCCTGGCCGCGTACTTCGAGTACGACCGGCTCATCAACATGCCCATCACCAAGGACCATGCCGGGAATAAGTTCACCGGAGCGCTGAAGAACCTCATGGGCCTGAATTCGCCGGAGAACAACCGGACCTTCCACAAGCCGAACTGGAAGACGGACCCCGACGACATCGCCCACCTCGACCAGTCCATCGTCGACTTGAACCAGGTCGTGAAGCCGGCCCTCAACGTCGTCGACGCGACGGAATTCATCGTCTCCAACGGGCCCTTCGGACCGGGCCAGATCTTCACCCCGCAGAAAGTGATCGTGGGCACGGACCGCGTGGCCATCGACGCCTATTGCGCTTCGCTCTGGGGCCTGAAGCCGGCCGATATCGTCCAGATCAAGAAAGCCTCGGAACAAGGCCTGGGACTGATGGACCTGGACAAGGTCACGCTCAAGGAAGACTACTACTATTAAGGGAAGCGAAAGCGACGGGGGGAGTGATGAGATGAGCACGACCGGGCGATGGGGCCCGGCGTTGGCCCTGGCCGCCATCCTCTTGGCAGGCGCCTGGACGGCCCGGGGCCGCGAAGGCCAAGGGACTCTCCGGGGCCTTCTTCCGGCCGACGGCGACGCTCCGGGCTGGTCGAGGGACGGCGAGCCCCAGGAATTCACCGGGGAGGACCTCTTCACCTATATCGACGGCGGGGCCGAGATCTACCTGGAATACGGCTTCCGGCGCGTCGTCGTGCAGGACTACCAAAGCTTGGCGGGGAAGTCCGTTTCGCTCGAGATCTTCGAGATGGAGACGCCGGCCGCCGCTTATGGCCTCTTCACCTTCAAGAGGTCCGGACATGGGACGGTCGTCGCTCTCGGCCTCGGAGCCGAGCTCGAGGACTACTACCTGAATTTCTGGGCCGGCCGGTTCCTCGTGACCCTGACGGGCTTCGATGCGACGCCGCCGACCCTCGAGGGCTTGCGGGCCGTCAGCCGCGCTGTCGACGCGAAGATCGGGGAGAAGATCGACCAGGTCCCGGACCTCGTGGCTGCCCTGCCGGTTACGGGTTTGAGGCCGCAGAGCGTCAAATACCTCAAGGGTCTCCTGGGGCTCAACAACGTCTATCCCTTTTATACGGCCCGCGGCCTGGGCTTCGCCGAGGCGGTCAAAGGGGACTATGAGGAAGGCGCTTTCCTGATCATCCTGGATTACGGGTCCGCAGAGGCCCGGGTCAAGGCCTGGGCGGAACTGGAGACCTTTCTTCGAGGCGGGGACCGGTTCAAGAAGGCCGAGGTCCGCGGCCCGGACTTTCCTCTTTATCTCGACGGGAAAGGCCGTTCTGCCGCCTTCGCGGAGGCGGGGAGCCGCCTCATCCTCGCCGTCGGACCGGGCCCGGACGCAGCCGTCGCTCTGGCGGCTCGGGCCATCCGTTAGGCCCGAAAGCCGGCGGGCGGCGCCGGTCTCATTGGAAGACCTGCTTGACGATCTCGACCAGGCCCAGGGCGTACTCGATCTCGGCCAGCGGGATCTTCTTGGCCTGGGCCAGCTTGGTGAAGCGCCCGTCCTTGTTGCTGTCCTTGGTCACCACCAGGTAATCGGCGTACGGGGCCACGGCGTCGATCATCCGCTCGTTGTCGCTGCCGGCCGGGCCGCGCTTGGACTCACCGCCGATGTGGACGGCCATGACGAAGATCTTTTTTTGCTTGCAGAGATCGAGGACCTTCTTGATCCGCGCCTCTTCGCTGTCGAGGGTCAGGCCCGAGGCGCCCATGCCCTTGAGGCTGGCGCCGATGGCGAAAACGACGGCCTTGTAGGGGGTCCCGGCGGGGTACTTGGACGGGTCCGTCGTGCTCTCGACGTGGAAGCCCGGGCCGGACTCGCGGCCGCCCAGGCCGACGCCGTCGGCCACCATCTCCGGGGTCGGGACGTCGCAGTAATCGTAGGTGATGCCGGCCTCGTCGAGAACGATATTGAGGGTCGTGACGTCCGTGCTCTGGCCGGCCGAGGTCGTCAGGACGGGCAGTCCGACCTTGGGCGGGGCTTGCCCGGCGACAAGGAAGGTCGCGGCCAGGACCGCCGCGGCGGCCAGTCCGAAAAGTGTTTTCTTGTTCATGAGGGTCTCCTTCATTTCTTGTCCGGTTCCATGAGGATGTCGAAGGCCCGGACCGCCTTTTTCCACCAGTCGGGGGTGGCCGGCTGGCCGCGCGAGAAGCCGCGCTTCTCGGCGTTGTAGAGATAGAGCCGGTTGTACTTGACCAGCAGGTCGTCGCCGAGCTTCCACCAGGCGTTGGTCACGGTGGTCGCGTTGTTGAGGCTGAAGCCGGTCAGGAACTCCGCGGCCTTGGCCGGCTTCTTCTTGTAGAGGGCCAGGGCCTGCTCGTCGATCTCGGGGATGCGCTGGATGAGCTCGGTCTCGTACTTGGCCTGGGCCGCCTGGACGTCCTTGATGGCCTCGGAATAAGCGACCTGGACGTGGAAATCGGTGTAGTCGAAGGCCCAGCGGACCGAATCGCGGCTGAAGGTCCAGTGGTCGCCGACCATGAAGGACTTGGGGATCTCGGTCATGCCCGCGTAGAGCGGCATGTAACAGGAGGTGTCCTGGGAACCGAAGGCGATCCAGACGATGCCGCCGATCGGATCGGGGAGGCCGGCCCGGCTCTGGGTGACTGTGGAATACTCGGCCAGGCCGTGGTCGATGACCCGGGTCGCGCGGTAGTAGTTCGGGTTCTTGAACGGTCCGCCCCGGATGCCCTGGACGGGATCGAACGGCGTGCCGTAGCTCCGGTCCCTCGTCATGGCCATGACGTCCCCGACGGAGATCTTCTTGTCGGGCTTGACCGAGAAGGGGAGGTCCATGTTGGGCGTCTCGGGCTTGAGCTTCTGGGACGGCGCGACCAGGTCGAAGAAGCGCCACAGCCGCTGGATGCGGCCGTTGGTGCTCGCCGCCGATCCTTCGACCGGCGAATAGGCCCGCTTGAAGCTGAAGGGCTTGCCGCTCTTCGGATCGTAGTAGCCCATCTCGACGGCCAGCGAGACGACGTTCGAAGAGGCCATGAAGAAGTCCTTCTTGGTCAGATCGATCTCGCCGATGCGCGACTCGTTGGGGCAGACGCTGACCTCGTCGTCGGGGACGCGCTGGGCGGCCCAGACGGCGCCGGGCTTGCCGCTGTCCGGCGTCCAGAGCGGGCCGGCGGGGCAGATCTCGAAGATCCAGGCCTCGTTGGCGTCGGCGACGGCCAGCATCTCGCCGTCGTCGTGAACGCCGTAGCCGTACTTCTCGGCCAGCGAGCCCATGACCTGGACGGCCTCGCGGGCCGTGGCCGCCCGCTCGATGCCGAGCAGGGTCAGCATGCTCAGGTCGAGCTTGGCCGCCGGCGTCGGATTCTGCATCTTGCGCTGGCAGCCGATGGTCGACTCGCCGATCGAGACCTGCTTCTCGTTCATATAGCCGAACATGCCGTGGTGATAGGCGTAGGTGTGGGCGACTTCGGGGATCTCGAGGCCGGTGAAATCCTGCTTATAGAGGTCCCACTTGAGGCCCTCGGAGGGCGGCCAGGTCTTGTACTGGGAGACGTGATAGACCTTGCGGGTCGAGCCGGGCTTATGGTCGGCCGCCGGGACGTGCCGCCAGGTCCAGTCGCACGTGCCGCAGTCGCAAGTGTGCGTGGTCATGACCGAGCCGTCGGTCGAGGCCAGCTTGCCGACGAGGATGGACGTGCAGCCCTCCCCGGCGCTGTCGGCGTCGCCGGCGGGTGGGCCGGAGGCCGTGGACAGGTGCCCGGCCAGCAGGACGGCCAGGATGAGGGTCCCGCCGAGCGGGACGAGGCGTTTGAAATTCATGGGCAGCTCCTTTTCTCGGGTTCCGGTTATCATTTTTCGGGTTCGTTCAGGACGTCGAAGGCCCGGACGGCTTTGTTCCACCATTCCGGGTTGGCCGTCGGAATCCGGCCGCCGCGGCGTTTCCCGGCGTCGTAACTGCCGAGGTGGTTGTACTTGACCCAGAGGTCGTCGCCGAGCTTCCACCAGGCCCCGACGACGCTCTGGGCGTTGTTCAGCCCGAAGCCGGTGACGAGGCGGATGGCCTCCCGGGGGCTCTTCTGATAGAGAGCCCCGGCCTGGGCGTCGATCTCGCCGATCCGGTCGAGGGCGCCGTCCTCCCATATCTTCCGGGCCGCTTTGACGTCCTCGATGGCGGCGTTGTAGGCGACCTGGACGTGGAAGTCGACGTAGTCGAAGGCCCAGCGGGCCGAGGCGCGGTCGAGGACGAAGTGATCGCCGATGGCAAAGGACTTGGGGATCTCGGTCGCGCCGGCGTAGAAGGGGATGTAGCAGGACGTGTCTTGGGCGCCCAGGGCGACCCAGACGATGCCGCCGATCGGATCGGGCAGCCACGCCCGGCACTGGGTCAGGGTCGTGTATTCGACGTTCGGGACACTGATCAGCCGGGTGCCTTTGTAGTAGTTGGGGTTCTTGAACGGGCCGCCCCGCAGGCCGCGGACCGGGTCGAAGATCGTGCCCTCGGACTTGTCCCGGGTCAGGGCCATGACGTCGCGGGCCGAGAGCTTGGCGTCCGGCTTGACGGAGAAGGGGAGGTCCATGTCCGGCGTCTCGGCCTTGAGCTTCAGGGACGGCGCGACGAGGTCGAAGAAGCGCCACATGCGCTGGATGCGGCCGTTGGAGCTCAGCGCCGAGCCCTCGGCCGGGGAGTAGGCCTTCTTGAAGCTGAAGGGCTTGGCGCCCTTCGGATCATAGAGGCCCTGTTCGACGGCGAAGGACACGACGTGGGCCGAGGCCAGGAAATAGTCGGAGTTACCGAGGTCGATCTCGCCGATGCGCGATTCGTTGGGGCAGACGCTGACTTGGTCATCCGGCACGCGCTCTGCGGCCCAGACGGCGCCGGGCTTGCCGGTCTTGGGCGTCCAGAGCGGGCCGACGGGCATGATCTCGAAGACCCAGATCTCCTTCGGGTCGGAGACGGCCAGCATCTCGCCGCCGTCGTGGTAGCCGTAGCCGTACTCCTCGGCCAGCGATCCCATGAGCTTGATGGCCTCACGGGCGGTCCGGCAACGCTCCATGGCCAGGAGGGTCAGCTGGGTGATGTTCGTGGCCGGGGTCGGGGTGGGGTTGGCGAGCTTGCGGACGTTGCCGATGGTCGACTCGGCGATGGCCAGCTGCTGATCGTTCATGTAGCCGAAGACGGAATGGTGATAGCCGTAGGTGTGGGCCGGCTGGGGGATCTCGACCGCGGTCGGGTCCTTGAGGACCATGGCCCACTTGCCCCCCTCGGCGGGCGGCCAGGTCCGGATCTGGTCGATGTTGTAGAGGCGGCGCATCTCGCCCGGCTTGTGGTCGGCGGCCGGGACGTGGCGCCAGGTGAAATCGCAGACGCCGCAGTCGGCCGCATGGGTGCTCATGACCGAGCCGTCGGTCGAGGCGTCACGGCCGACCATGATGACCGTGCAGGCTTCGGAAGCGGGGTCGAAGTCGGATGCGGGGGCCGGCCGGCCGTTCCGTCCGAGGCTGAGGCCGCCGGCCAGAACGAGAACAGCGGCCACGGCCAGGACCGAGGAGATCGCTCTCTTGCTGAACATCTCGGATACCTCCCGGGGGCGCCTTCGGGCGTCACCCCGATCAATTCATGACGACGCCGCCGGGCGCGGCCTTGGCCGGATCGGCCAGGAACCGGCCGACCCCGCTCTTGACCACCTCGGCATACCGGGGCACGCCGCGGACGGCGATGGGCCGGGCCGCGGTCTTCTTCGAGAACTGGCGGAAGATCTCCAGGGTCACCGACGTGTGCTGGCCGACCCTCTTCTCGAGCGGCCAGCCGTCCTCCCCGTAGGGCACGAAGAGCTTCTTTTTTTTCGACAGGCTGAGCAGGAAGGGGTCCTTGCCGTCGAGGAGGAACCGGGTCGTTTTCGGACCTGTCGGCTGGTCGAGGAAGGGGATGGGGGCCTCGAGGAGGAAGGGCAGGGACGGACCGTGGTCGCCGATCTCCCGGTGCGACAGGCCCCTGAAGCCGGACGGCGACATCTCGACGTGGTTCTCAAAGCCCTCCATGGCCTTGACGGTCAGCGACGCGAGGGTGGCGATCTTGACCGAGCTGTCCGGGGCGACGATGCAGTTGGTCACGGGGAACATCGTCTCGGCGCCGTGGATGTCGACGGCCACGTCGATCTTCTCGCGGCGCATGAGCTCCATGGCCCCAAAGGTCACCCGCTCCATGAGCGGGCCGTCAACCCGGCCGGGCCAGGTCCGGTTGGTGTTGCGCACGTCGATGTAGGAGAGGAGCTGGCGGTCGGGGTAGTGGATGTAAACGTCGGGGTCGGGCCATTGGTCGAGCGGCGAGGCGTCGCGGTTGCCGAAGCGAAAGCGGCGCCGGCCCCAATCGGTGGCGACGTCGAAGTAGAGGGGATAGCCGTCGCCGGGACGCGTGTTGCGGCTGGCGCTGTTGTTGAAAAAGGGAATGACGTAGAGGGTCCCTTTCTCGACGATGGCGTTCTCGATGAAGATGACCGCCGCCAGCATGCCCTCGGGCTCGTTGGCGTGCGTGTCGCCCATGATCAGGGCCTTGCCGCCCGGATCCCGGCCCTGGAGGACGTAGACATTGGTATCGCCGGACGTGCCCTTGAGACCGGGCGAGAACTCGCTCAGCCTGAGGACGGCCGTGACGCCGGGTCCCTTGACGACCGGGATATCGAAATGCCGGTGCCTGAGGAGCGGCAGGCCGCCCCACAGGACCAGGCCCAGGAGAGCGGCCGCGGGGACCGCCTTGGCCAGAACGGTCTTTTTCATGCGGGCCTCGCTCACTTCCACCGGAGGAGCCTCAGGAGCAGGGGGAGCATGACCAGAAGATACAGCACGGCCTCGGCCCGCGGACCCTTCTCCCGGACGAAATTCCAGGCCAGCAGGACGAGAAGGAAGGCGGTGATGACGTAATAAGCGATCATGATCATCGGCGCGCCTCCGTTCCCCTTACATGCTCCACTTGACCAGGAAGGCCAGCTTCGAGCTAAAGATGATCATGGCCATGGCCACCGCGGTGATGACCAGCCAAGGCAGCCAGGTCGCCTTAAGGAAGTCCTTGTAGGAGCCTTCATATCCCGAGACCATGGTGCTCAGGCGCCCGATCAGGGCCGTCGGCGGCAGGCCGTCACCCAGGGGCCAGAGCAGGCTGAGCCCGGCGATGACGACCGTGGCGTGGAAGCCGATCGAGTCCAGGAACCAGATGAGGGGGATGCCGATGATGGCCGCCCCGCCGTAGGTCAGGATGCCCTCGGAGAAGGGGATGATGACCGGCAGGAGGATGAACAGGAGGACGAGAGGGATCGAGATGACGGCGAACGACATCAGGCCGCGGACGCCCGTCACGGTCATGATCTGCTGGAGCATGCCGACGGCGACCATGGTCGCGAGGAGGGGCAGGAGCCGTTTGGCCGTGTCGCGGGCCAGCGTCAGGAAGGCGATCCTCTTGGGGCTGAGGACCAGCGCCACCGCCGCCGCGGCCGCGAACTCCAGCGATAGGCCGAAGATCGGCGTGGCGAAGGGCCAGATGCGGGTGGCGGCGACCATGCCGAAAAAGACGAGGAAGGGGAGGAGAACCCGCCACCAGGTCATGCCCGGGGGGGCCGGAGCGAGATCGGCCCCAGCCGCGGAGGCGGCGGGGTCCTTCTTCCAGCCCAAGACGAGGATGGTGAAGGTCCCCAGGAGCAGGACCGGAATGCCGAGCGTGAATTCGAAGCCGACATAAGGAATGGCCGTCCCGGCGCAGAGGATCATGGCCCAAATGTTGACGGGCGGGGCGGCGGCGCTCAAACCGGCGACAATGAACAGGATGGCTGCCACCCTTTTCTTGGGCACGCCGAGCCGGCCCAGGGCCAGGGCGACGGGGGCCCCGACGACGAGGAGAGAGACGCTCCCCGCCCCGGTCAAAGCGCCCGGAACGAGGACGATGATCATCAGCACGAGGAGGGCCAGGACCCGCGTCTTCCCGAAGGCCCGGAGGGTCGCCCGGACGACGTAGTCGACGCCGCCCGACTCGTTGACGATGGTCATGAACAGCGTCGCGGTGAAGAAGACGAGGATGACATCGAGATAGGTCGTCGAGCCCTCGACGAGGTGGCGGCCCAAGTCGCCGATGGCGGGGGTCTTGAGAAAAGCCCCGGCCAGGCCCCCGGCGGCGGCCGCGGCGAAGATGCCGAGCTCGACGGACAGCTTGGCGGCCTTGGCCGCGGCGTACGCGCCGACCATGACCGCCAATATTGCCAGGATCTGTATCGTCATGCTCAGCCCTGCATCTTACAGGATTTGCGGAGCCGCGGTCAACAGAACGGCGGTCCCCCGGATCCCGCCACCCGTCCGGCCGGAAGGCGTTATAGACAAAAGATTCCGGAGTTGCTAAGATATCGGCGGAAAGGGGTCGAAAGGAGTTTCGACCTATGAACGCACAGAGGCCGCCCGTCCGGGAGGGCATTTTCCCACCATTCCGTCTTCGGCGACAATATCCGTACCCAAGGAGTGCCTTCATGCGGACTTCCCCCATCGCGAAAGGCCTGGCGGTCTTGAGCCTGGCCGCCGTCCTGACCGGCGTGCTCGTGCCGGTCTTGAACGCCCAGTGGTACGGCCGGAACAAGGTCCAGTACCAGAAGTTCGACTTCAAGATCATGAAGACCCGCCATTTCGACGTCTACTTCTATCTGCAGGACGAGCAGACCGTCAAGATGGCCGCGATGATGGCCGAGCGGTGGTACGCGCGGCTGTCACGCATGTTCAACCACGAGCTCAAGGGACGCCAGCCCCTCGTCCTCTACGGCAGCGGGCCCGAGTTCCAGCAGACCCAGACCATCGCCGAGATCCTGGGCGAGGGGACGGGCGGCGTCACGGAATCGGCCAAGCGCCGCATCATCCTGCCCTACGGCGCCTCGCTCAACGAGACCGATCACGTTATCGGCCACGAGCTCGTCCACGCCTTCCAGTACGACATCATGGCCCAGGGGCAGTCCGATTCGTCCCGCGGCAACGACGCGGCCCTGCGCATCCCGCTCTGGTTCATCGAGGGCATGGCCGAATACCTGTCTATCGGCCCGGTCGACGCCAACACCTCCATGTGGATGCGCGACGCCGTCCGCCGCAAGCAGCTGCCCCCGATCCAGAAGCTCCAGGACTCCTACAAATACTTCCCCTACCGCTGGGGCCAGGCCGTCTGGGCCTATATCTGCGGTCGCTGGGGCGACGAGATCATCGGCAAGATGATGAAGTCCGTCGGCCGCGCCGGCGACTATGAGATCATCCTCGAGAGCATGCTGGGGGTCAAGCTCAAGCAGCTCTCGAACGACTGGCACAAGTCCATGCAGGAGGCCTACCTGCCCCTGCTCGACCAGACCAAGCCGGCCGACAAGATCGCCAAGATCCTCTTCCAGGGCGTCGAATCGAACCCTTACAACATCGCCCCGTCCATCAGCCCCGACGGCAAGTCCCTGGTCTTCCTGTCGACCCGCGACCTCTTCTCGATCGACATGTATGTGGCCGACGCCGACACCGGCAAGATCCGCCGGAAGATCATCTCGACGGCCGTCGACCCCCACTTCGAGAGCATCCAGTTCATCAAGTCCGCCGGGGCCTGGAACGCCGAGGGCAAGAAGTTCGTCTTCGGCGGCGTGGCCAAGGGCCGTCCCATCCTGACGATCATCGACGTCGAGAAGAAGAAGATCGAGCAGGAGATCCCCTTCGGCGAGCTGTCCGAGATCCTCAGCCCGGCCTACTCGCCCGACGGCCGGTACATCACCTTCTGCGGCCTGGCCGGCGGCGTCTCGGACATCTTCATCTACGACCTCCAGGACAAGGTCCTGAAGCAGATGACCCGCGACGCCTTCGGCGACCTCCAGCCCGTCTGGTCGCCGGACGGCAAGACCATCGCCTTCGTCACGGAGAGGTTCGCGACGAACATGGAATGGGTCGACATCGGTCACTACGAGCTGGCCCTCCTCGACGTCGAGTCGGGCCGTGTCCAGAAGGTCCTGGCCTTCCCCTCCGGCAAGAACATCAACCCCCAGTGGACCGCCGATTCCCGGTCGCTCTATTTCCTCTCCGACCAGAACGGCAAGACCGACCTCTACCGGATCGAGCTCGCCTCGGGCCAGATCTTCCAGATCACCAACATCTTCACCGGCATCGCCGGCATCACCGAGCTCAGCCCGGCCCTGTCGGTCGCGCTGCTGACCGGCCGCGTCGTGGGCTCCGCCTACAAGGACGGATACTACTCGATCTTCTCGATCGACGACCCGGCCGTCCTGACCGGCGAGACGTTCCTGGCCCAGTTCGAGCGCAATCCGGCCATCCTGCCGCCCCGGAAGGAGCCTGAGGGGGCCCTGCTCGGCCTCCTCAGGAACCCCCTCTTCGGCCTGCCGAAGGACTCCAACTTCGCCGTCGTCCCGTACAAATCCAAGCTCGGCCTCGATTATGTCTCGCCGCCGGTCGTGGCCGTCGGCGTCGGCCGCTTCGGCGCCTACGGCGCGGGCGGCATCTCGGCCTACTGGAGCGACATGCTGGGCTATGAGCAGGTGGTCACGACAGCCTTCACCGGGACGCAGCTCATCGACACGTCGGCCATCTTCGCCTACCAGAACTCCAAGTCCCGGTTCAACTGGGGCGGGGCCCTGCAGCGGGTCGTCTATCCCTATCCTTATTATTCGTACGGCTACGATCAGAACGGCAATTACGTCGAGCAGCAGGACGTCACCCGCCTCATCAACTACGATGCCCAGGCGTTCGGGTCCTACCCGCTCAGCCAGGTCACCCGGCTCCAGCTCGGCGGCGGCTACCGGATCCAGGATTACAACCATACCATCTACCGGTGGACCTACGATCCCGGCGGGTTCCTTCTCGACTATGAGAAGATCCATCCGGACGACATGCCGCCGGCCCTGAACTATTTCTACCTCACGGCCAGTTATTTCCACGACACCGGCATCTTCGGGGCGACCAGCCCGATCCTGGGCCAGAACTTCGGCCTCTCGCTCCAGCAGAGCCTGGGCGAAGTGACCCTGTCGACGCTCAT
>JAPKZE010000479.1 GCA_026393955.1 Candidatus Aminicenantota bacterium | reverse complement strand
CATGTCCCTCCTCGGCACGGTGGCCATCATCTACTTCCTCGGTTTCACCTTCAATACGTTCACCCTGCTCGGGCTGGCCCTGGCCGTGGGCATCGTCGTCGACGACGCCATCATGGTCATGGAGAACATCTTCCGCCACCGCGAGGGTGGCAAGGCCCTTGTGCCCGCCGCCCTGGAAGGGACGAAGGAGATCGCCTTCGCGGCCCTGGCCGCGACCCTGGCCGTCGTGGCCATCTTCGTCCCGGTCGTCTTCATGAAGGGCATCATCGGACGGTACTTCCTCCAGTTCGGCATCACCCTGTGCCTGGCCGTCCTCCTGTCGTACGTCGAAGCGGTCACCCTGGCCCCGGCCCGCTGCTCCCAGTTCCTGAAGACCTCGCGCGAGGGCCGGAGCAAGTTCGGCCTGACCGTCGACCAGTCCTTCAGCAAGCTCGAGGTCCTGTACGGAGGGGTCCTCAAGCGCGGCCTTCGCCGGCCCGGCCTGGTCCTTATCCTGGCCGCCGTCCTCTTCGCCGCGGCCATCGTGGTCTTCAGAGTGCTGCCGAGCGAGTTCGTCCCCTCCCAGGACCAGAGCCGGGTCATGATCCGCCTCCAGACCGCGGTCGGGTCGGACATCACCGAGACCGACATTCTGCTCCAGAAGGCGGAGGACATGGTCCGGGCCCATCCCGAGGTCACCCAGACGTTCAGCTTCGTCGGCGGCATGGGCGGCGGCGGGGTAAACTCGGGCATGATCTACCTGACTCTCGTCCCGCCCAGGGAACGGAAAATGAGCCAGGCCGATCTCTCGGCCGTCATCCGCCGCGAGCTCAACGCCATTCCCGGCGTCCGGGCGGTCATCCAGGACACCTCCCAGCAGGGCTTCACCGCCCAGCGGGGGTTCCCGGTCGAGTTCTCGGTCCGGGGCTCCGACTGGACCCAGCTCGTGCCTCTCAGCCAGAAGATCATGAGCGACCTGGCTGCGAGCGGCGTCGTCGTCGACCTCGACACGGACTATCGCGTCGGCATGCCCGAGCTTCGGGTGACCCCTGATCGGGCCGTCTGTGCCGACGTCGGCGTCTCCGTCGACGAAGTGGCCACGACCATCAACGCCCTGGTCGGCGGCATCCGGGTCGGCAAGTACAGCACGGGCGGCCGGCGGCTCGACGTCCGGGTCAAGCTCATGGCCGGGCAGCGCTCGCGGCCCGAGGACATCTCGCGGCTGCGCGTCCGGGCCCGCAACGGCGACCTCATCCCGTTGTCCTCGCTCGTCGTTTTCGAGGAGCAGGCGGCCCTCCAGGCCATCACCCGGCGTGACCGCGAGCGGGCCATCTCCGTCTTCGCCAACATCGCCCCGGGCCACGCCCAGTCCGAGGCCCTGCGGCTGGTCGAGCAGATGGGCAAGACCGTGCCGGTCGGCAACCGGGTCGTCCTCGGCGGCTCGAGCATGGCCTTCCGGGAGTCCATGAGCAGCCTGCTCTTCGCCATGTTCCTGGGTATCGCCATCGCCTACATGATCCTGGCCTCTCAGTTCAACTCGTTCAAGGACCCGATCACGATCATCACCATCCTGCCGCTATCGATCGCCGGGGCGGCCTTCGCCCTGCTGATCACGCGCCAGTCCCTGAACATCTTCAGCATGATCGGGTTGCTGCTGCTGATGGGCATCGTCAAGAAGAACTCCATCATCCTGGTCGACTACGCCAACGCGTTCCGGGAGAAGGGGTTTGGGGCGAGGGAGTCCATGGAGAAGGCCGGGCCCATCCGGCTGCGGCCCATCCTGATGACGGCCACGGCGACCTTGATGGCGGCCATCCCGCCGGCCCTGGGCATCGGCTCGGGGTCCGAGATCCGCATGCCCATGGCCATCGCCGTCATCGGCGGGCTGGTCCTGTCGACGGCCCTGAGCCTGATCGTCGTCCCGGCGTTCTACGTCGTGGCGGACAAGCTGAGTAAAAAAGGGAAGAACAAAGGGGTCGGACCACAGGAACAGCCTGAAAAATTAACTACTTAGGCCCGTTTTCGGGCCCTCAAACGGCCTTAAATCGTCGTTTTCGGGCCCGAAAACGCGGCTTTGGTCGGGCAGTGCCGGCGGTCAGACCTTCTTATCCGACGCGCCGGGCTTGGTGAGGGGTAGCCCCTTGGCGCAGAACGGGCAGACGTCCGGCTCGAAGGCCTCGACTTTGAGGGCGAGCAGGCTGCCGACGGCCTTGCCCTCGATGGGGACGGACCCGCCGCTGCGGTCGACCAGAACATAGATCCCGGCCACGGGCACTTGGTGCTCCTTCAGGCAGGCGATGACCTCCTGGATGGACCCGCCCGTCGTCAGGATGTCCTCGACGATGACGGCCGGCGAGCCGTCGAGCCCTGAAAAGCCCGAGCGAATGGTCATCTTCTCGTCGGCCCGCTGGGTGAAGGCGAACTTCTTGCCCAGCCTGAGGGCGGCCAGGAAGCCGATAGCGATAGCGCCGTAGGCGGGGGAGACGACGTAGTCAAAATCGGGGACCTCGCGCTTGATCTTGGCGGCCAGCAGGTCGACGATCTTCTCCAGGGCGGACGGCTTTTCGATGAGCCGGATCTTCTCGAAGTACCACTCCGAATGCTTGCCCGAGGTCAGCTTGAAGTGACCCTGCAGCAGGGCGTCGCATTCCTTGAACAGGGCGAGGACGGTTTCGTTCTCGGCGGGCTGGGTCATTTTGACTCTCCTTGGGAACGTGCGGACCCTTCTCTTATAATCGATTGCGCTGCGGCGGGCAAGAGGATCGTCTCGGGTGGGGCCGGACCGCGGAGCGGACTTGTGGCTCCGTCACGAATGTGC
>JAPKZE010000239.1 GCA_026393955.1 Candidatus Aminicenantota bacterium | reverse complement strand
CAAGGCCCGGGTCGCGGTCCCGGCCCGCGTCTTCACCCAGCTGGCCGAGCGCAAGAAGGCCTGGCCCGTGACCTACACCGAGGATGACCTCCGCTCCCCCTGGCTCGGGTCGTGGCGGCTGCTCCTCCACATCCCCATCATCGAGGGGACGGACGCGATGGACGTGAGCCTGAAGATCAACGGCCTGCCGGTCGAGGTCCTCAAGGCCTACAGCAGCGTCTACCCGCATTCGCCGGAGCGGACCTTCATCGGCCACTACGCCGATCTCAGCCGGCTCCGGCCCGATTCGCCCGCCGACATCGAGGTCAGCCTGCCGACGCTCAAGCCGGGCCGTTTCGCGGGCGTCTTCTTCGAGAACGTCGAGGCCGAATACACGAAGCGGATCGTCGCCCCGCCGGCCCCGGCGCTGAAGAAGCCCGCGCCCAAGAAGTGAGCGGGCCGGCCCCTATTTTCGCCCGACGAGACAAAGCGCCGCTTTCTTTATGACGACGCCTCCCGTGATCCTCGGGCGGAGAGGAACATCATGGCCGCGGTGTAGATCAGGACGGCCAGCACGACCCATTTCAGCGCGTCGAGGGGCAGGGACTTCACCACATACGCCGCGACGGGCACGCCGAGCGTCCCGAACAGGGTCAACGCGACGGCGGCCTTGGGGTCGTAGGCCTTCTCTTTGACGAATCTGGCGCTCCCCGCGGCCATAAGCATGGCCGTGGCCGTCATCATGATGGGGAAGGCCGTTTGGGGATGCATGCCGAGGGCGAAGATCGTGGCCATACAGGGGGCATAGAAGCCGACGCCGATCGTCTGGAGGGCGCCGAAGACGAAGCTGACGGCCACGGCCACGGCCAGCTTCCAGCCGGTCAGGCCGATCGCTTCCCCGCCCACGGGCAGCCAGCGGAGCCTGTCGGCGAGCATGATGGCGGCGACGGCCAGGAGTCCGAAGCCCAGGCCTATCTGGACCCTCCGCCGGGACATCCGGGCGACGACGCCCGCCCCGAGGACCGCTCCGACAGGGGCGGCCAGGGACATGGAGACCAGGGTCAGGGGCTTGACGGCGACGACCGCCATGAAGATGAAGGCCTGGGTCGCCGTGGGGATCGTGTTGCCGACGTTCATCGTGCCCGGAAGGACCCGGTCGTCCACCATCTTGAAGGTTTTGAAGACGGCCGCCTGTTGCGCGAAGCTGCCGATCCCCAGGGCATCCAGCATGTTGGTGATAAAGCCGGTCACGGCCAGCCCTGGCCACGGGGTGGGAGAGAATCCGCGCCTGCTCTTCCAAGCGTCGGTCAGGAAATAGGTCCCGAACGGCAGGACCAGGCCTGCGAGGAGAATTCGCAATCCGGTGGTGATGCCCATTGGAGGTCCCTTGTCAGCGTTTCCGGCAGAGCGCGAGGGCCGAGGGGGCGACGGCCAGGCCGCCCTTGGCGGTGCAGCGCAGCTCGGGGGGCAGCATCTTGCCGGACGAGAACGACGCGTCGATCGTCTCGTCGAGCGGGACGGGATTGCCGTAGCCGCCGAGGACGAGGTCGGCGCAGAGGAAGGCGTTCGACGCGGCCGCGGCGTTCCGGGTGTGGCAGGGGATCTCGCACAGGCCCTGGACGAGGTCGCAGACCGAGCCCATGGTGTTCTGCAAAGCGATGGCCGCGGCGTCGGCCGCCTGGGCCGCGCCTCCGCCAGCCGCTTCCACCACGGCCGCGGCGGCCATGGCCCCGGCCACGCCGATCTCGACCTGGCAGCCGGCCACCTCGGC
>JAPKZE010000457.1 GCA_026393955.1 Candidatus Aminicenantota bacterium | reverse complement strand
CGCCAAGGGCAGCTCGGCGTCCCGTCCACGTTGGAGCCCTGATGGAAAGTACCTCGCGTTCCTCTCGGCCCGGGGCGAGGCGAAGACGCAGGTCTGGCTGCTCGACCGCAACGGCGGGGATTCCCAGCAGCTCACGGAAGTGCGGCAGGGCGTGCAATCCTACGACTGGTCGCCCGACGGACGCCGGCTGGTGTTGACGATCCAGGATCCTTCGCCGGAAGACCTCGCGGCGGCCAAGGACGAGGAGCAGGGCGTGAAGCCCGCCCGGTCGCGGACCCAACCGCCTTGGGTCATCGACCGGCTGCAGACCAAGCGCGACTACGAGGGCTACCTCGATCGGCGCCGGACCCACGTCTATGTCTTCGACGTTCCGGCGAAGAAGCTGACCCAGATCACCGGCGGCGACTACGACGACTCCCAGCCGGCCTGGGCCCCCGACGGACGTTTCATCGTGTTCGTCAGCAACCGCGACAAGGAGCCCGACGCTACGTTCAACACGGAGCTCTGGCTGGTCGCTTCCGATAACCCGGACCAGGGCAAGACCATGGTCCGTTTGACCAACAATCCCGGCGAAGACGGGGAGCCGGAATGGAGCCCCGAAGGAAAGTGGATCACCTATGTCACGACGACCGCGCCGGAATTGATCTGGTACGGCATCCGGCAGCTGGCCGTGATTTCGGCCCAGGGCGGCCCACCGCGGCTGCTGACCAAGACGCTCGACCGGAACGTGATCAGCCCGCGTTTCGCTCCCGACGGGAAGTCCATCTACTTCATCTGGGAGGACAGCGGCGAGCAGCGCTTGGCCCGCATCCCCGCGGGCGGGGGAGAGGTCACCCGGGTGATCGACGGCCGTCACGTGGTCACCGCGTTCACGCTGAGCAAGACGGGCGTCCCCGTGGCCGCGGTCTCCCAGCCCTCGGCTCCTCAGGAGATATTCGTCTCCGAACAGGGGAAATTGCGACGGCTGACCAAGACGAATGACGCTCTCATGGCCCAGATCCGGCTGGGCGATGTGGAAAAGGTCCGGTTCAAGAGCGCGGACGGCACGGAGATCGAGGGCTTTCTCTGCAAGCCGCCCGCTTTCGCCCCCGAGCTGAAATGCCCCACGTTGCTGCGGATCCACGGCGGACCGACCATGCAATTCACTTATGAATTCGATTTCGAAGCGCAGCTCTTCGCCGCCAACGGTTACCTGGTCGTGATGGTGAACCCCCGGGGCTCGTCCGGCTACGGTCAGGATTTCGCCAAGGCCATCTTCGCCGATTGGGGGAACAAGGACTACGAAGACGTCGTGGCCGGTGTGGACCATGCCATCGCCAAAGGGAACGCGGACCCGGACCGGCTCGGCGTCGGCGGCTGGTCGTACGGCGGGATCCTGACCAATTACGTCATCAGCAAAACGACCCGCTTCAAAGGAGCCATCTCCGGCGCGGGCGGCATCTTCTGGGCGGCCTCCTACGGTCATGACCATTACCAGCGGGAGTATATCTACGAGCTGGGCGAGCCCTGGAAGAAGCGCGAGGTCTGGGACCGTGTTTCGTCGGCCTTTTACAACGTCGAAAAGATCACCACGCCGACCCTGATCATGGGCGGAGAGGAAGATTGGAACGTGCCCATCCTGAACAGCGAGCACCTGTATCAGGCGTTGCGGCAATTGGGCCGGACGACCGAGCTCGTGGTCTATCCGGGCCAGCACCACGGCATCTCGAAGCCGTCCTACCAGAAGGACCTGTATGAGCGCTACCTGTCCTGGTACGACAAGTACGTGAAGGGGAGTCCGCCAAGCGCGGTCAAGTAGCGGGGGCGAGCGAGGGAGCCGTAGCGACGATGAAATCGAGCTCGGCGCGAAGCTCACCGAGCCGGGCCTTGGCCTGATCGTATTCCCGCTTGATCCCGACCAGCCGCTCTCTCATCCGGGCCTTTTCTTCCCGATACCGGGCCTGGTGGTCCTCGACCAGCTGACGCAGGCCTGACCGGACATTCGCCCGCACGCCGGCCATGGTCGCCGTGTATTCTCCCCTGAGCACGCTGAGGGCTTCCCGGCGTCTGGCGACCTCTGCGCTCAAGCTGCCGACAAAGGCGGCCAGGGCGAACCCCTGCCGGAGCCCGGTGACGAGCTGATGCACGGACAGGATGGATTCGATCCGATGCGCGTTGGCGCCGCAGAACGCGAAGCCGTTCTCGAGATCGCCCTTCCGGGCGGAGTCGAGGGCTTCGGAGATACAGTAGCGGGCTTCGCGGGCCCCGCAGCTTTCGAGGCAGCGGGAGGGACACCGGAAGACCTTCCTGTCGCCGCGGCCGATCGCTTCGAGGAACTTGCCCCAGATCGCCCGGCCCGGCATGCCGACAGGGCTCTTGATGATGAGGATATCCTCTTCCTTGCAGGCGACGTAGGCCTTCTTGAAGCGGATGTCGGCGTCGCATTCGTGGGTGGCCACGAAACGGGTCGCCATCTGGACGCCCTTGGCCCCGAGCTTCAGGAACCGGTAAATGTCCTCTCCCGTGAAGATCCCGCCCGCGGCGATCACGGGGAGGGAGCGGTTCCATCGCGACTCGAACTCCGCGAGCGCTTCGACGACTTCGGGGACGAGCTTCTCGAGCCGGTATTCGGGGTCGTCGATCTGCTCGGGTTTGAAGCCGAGATGTCCGCCCGCGCGGGGACCTTCGACGACGACGCCGTCCGGGATATCGCCGTACGTC
>JAPKZE010000440.1 GCA_026393955.1 Candidatus Aminicenantota bacterium | reverse complement strand
ACCTGGATGGGCGCGTACTGGTCGGTCGTCGTGCCGTCGCCGAGCTGGTAATCGCTGTTGTGGCCCCAAGCCCAGACCGTTCCGTCGCTCGTGATCGCCACGGTATGAACGAGGCTCGCGCCGAGGGCGACCACGGCCGAGATCCCGTTGACCGTCACGGCGGTCGAGCGGTCGTTGTTCGTGCCGTCGCCGAGCTGGCCGTAGACGTTGAGCCCGCAGGCCCGGAGCGTCCCGTCGTCGATCAGGACGACGCTGTGATTGGAGCCGGCTTCGACGGCCGACGCGCCCGTGACGCCGGTCGCTTGGGTTGGCGTCGGCCAGATCTGCGGCCGGTCCCCGATGCCGAGCTCGCCGTAGAGGCCGCTGCCCCAGCACCAGAGCGTCCCGTCGCTCCTGACCGCGGCCGAGTGATAGCCGTTGGCGGCGATCGCGGTCATGCCCGTGAGGCCCGCCCCATGGACGGGCGTCAGGGCGGGATTCGTCGTCCCGTCGCCGAGGGTCCCGAATAAGTTGTTGCCCCAGGCCCAGACGGTCCCGTCGCTCTTCAGGGCCAGGGCATATACCTCGCCGGCCGCGATCGCGACGACGTTCGTCAGGCCCTGGACCTGGACCGGCGAATACCGGTCGGTCTTGGTCCCGTCGCCGAGCTGGCCTTCATTGTTGTGCCCCCAGGCCCAGACCGTCCCGTCGCTCTTCAGGGCGTAGGTGCTGCCTTCGCTCGCCGCGACGGCCGCCACGCCCGAGATGTCCTGGACCTCCACGGGCCCCGGACGCTGCGTCGTGGTGCCGTCGCCGAGCTGGCCGAAGAAGTTCCGGCCCCACGCATAGACGGTCCCGCCGCTCAGGAGCGCGACGGAATGATAGTAGCCGGCCGCCACGTCGATCGCGCCGGAAAGCACGGTGATCCGGACCGGCTCGGCCCGCGAGGTCGTGGTGCCGTCGCCGATCTGGCCTTCGTAGTTCCCGCCCCAGGCCCAGACCGTCCCATCGGCTTTGGCTAGGAGGGAGTGGAAAATGCCGGCGGCGATGCCGACGCGCTTGTATTCGCCCGTGGTCACGGCCGAGGTCGTCCATCCGGACCGGTAGGCGACGGCCTTGAGAGTCAGGGATCTGCCGACCAACACGGGGGACGAATAGACGGTCCCGGCCGTCTCGGAGGGCGTCGAGCCGTCCGTCGTGTAGCGGATGGTCGAGCCGGAGGTCGCGGAGGTGATGGCCACGGTCTTGGCTGTCGAATACGTTCCGGGCGTTACGCTGAGCTCCGGAGCTGCGACCGCCCCCGTGATCACGTAATCGCCCGAAGTGACGGTCGAGGTTGTCCAGCCCGCCCGGTAGGCGACGGCTCTCAAGGTCAGCGATGAGGAGACGGGGACCGGGGCCGCATACAGTGTGCCGGCCGAGTCGGTTGGTGCCGAGCCGTCCGTCGTGTAACGGATCGACGAGCCCGGCGTCGCGGCGGTGATGACGACAGTCTGCGCCGACGAGTAGCTGCCCGGCGCCGGGCTTAACGAGGGAGCGGCGACGTTGGGTCCGATCGCGTAATCCCCGGAGGTGACGGGCGAAGTCCGCCAGCCGGCCTGGTAGGCGACCGCCTTCAGCGTCAGGTTCGTCGCGATGTGGACGGGAGCCGTGTAGGGCGTGCCGGCCGTCTCGGTCGGGGTCGAGCCGTCCGTCGTGTAGCGGATGGCCGCCCCCGGGGTCGACGTCGATAGGCTGACGTCCAGGGGGTCGTAATAGGCCCCGGGCCCGGGATCGAACTGGGGGGCCGCGACCGGGAGCCCGATCACGTACTGGCCCGTGGTCACAGGCGAGGTCGTCCAGCCGGCCCGGTAGGCCACGGCCTTGAGCGTCAGGGACGCGGCGACGGGCACGGGATCCGTGTAAAGCGTGCCGTTCACGGCGGTCGGCGTCGAACCGTCGGTCGTGTAGCGGATGGCCGCGCCGGCCGTGGTCGTCGCGATGACGACGTCCTGGGCCGGGATGTAGGTGCCGGCCGGAGGAGTGAAGGTCGGTGCGGCGACCAGGGGGGCGATCGTGTATTGGGCCGAGGTCACGGACGACGTCGTCCAGCCCGTCCGGTAAGCAACGGCCTTGACGGTCAGAGAATCGGAGATATGGACCGGACCCGGGTAGACGGTCCCGGCCGTCTCCGTGGGCGCCGAGCCGTCGGTCGTGTAGCGGATCGTCGCGTCCGATGTCGCCGTGGTGATTGCCACGTCCAGGGCCGCGGAATAGGTCCCCGTCCCGGGGCTGATGACCGGCGCCGAGACCGTGTCCGGCGGCGGCGGCTCGCTCTCGGAGGCACAGCCGGGGCCGAGCGACAGCAGCAGACACAGACAAAGGACGTGGGTCGGGGAAAATGCGCGGTGCTTCATCGTGCCCTCTGATAAGATGATAGTCCCGTCACCCGGGCCAAGTCAACGCGGCTTTTTAACCTTCGCGGTGATCTTCGTGAGCATCACCGGGCTGTTGCCGAAAACCTCGAGCTCGAGGTTCCCGTCCTTGTCCACCCAGATCCGGGTGGCCCACGAGAGCGTGCCTTCGCCCTGGCCCTGCGCATCGAGGTGCATCTCGATCAGCTCGAAGGGGTAGTCCGTGCTCCGGGTCTGGTCCCACACTTCGCCGGGCAGGATGCGGCGGTCCGTGGCGATGACCAGGGTGCTGCCCCCGTTCTCGGCGGGGAATTTATACGCATAGCGAAGGTCGTAAGCCGGTGTCTGGGGCACGTTGATGAGGCCGACCTTCGGCAGCTTCTTCAGCGCCTCGAGCAGCGCGTCCTGCCCGCCGTCCCTAAATGCGGCCGCGAGGGCGGCCCGCTCCTCGGGCGTGGACCAGCGCTCGACGGTGATGTCGATCCTGCTCTTGTCCGCCACGGAGCCGCCCAGGTTGACGCTCCAGGCCGTGATCTCCGTCCTTTCCTGGGCCCCGGCCGGGGTCCCCGGGATCAGGACGACGGCGGCCAGGAGGAGGAGAACGCTCCAGGAACTTCCGGACACCCTTAGAGACCGCATCGTCGACCTCCATTGAACAGAATGCTATTCTCATATACAGAAGGGCCCGAACCTCGTCAAGGGGACCTTGGACTAAGGTCCCATGGACACCCTAGCTATCGGCCGTGCTATATTCAGGTGAAAACGGAGAGGCGGCTCTTCGTTAAGAAAGTTAAGGAGTGAAGTGATGAAACGGATCATTATCGCATTTTCGCTCAGCGTCCTGTTCTGCATCCCGTCGTTCGCCCAGGTCTATGCGAACAAGGACCTTCCCTTGAAGATCGCGCCTCCTAAGGTCGAGGACTACCCCTACCTGCTGCCCATCTGGGGGAAGAAGGCGGTCCAAAAGGGCTTCCAGCTCCCGTATTCCGCCGGGATCGGGATCAATGGCTTCTCGCAGGATTCCGAGCTGATCATCGACAACCTCATGGTCGGCTTCAATAACGGCCCCATGTACAACCTGGACGAGGTCATCCGGTTCGACAAATCGATCGCCTCCGCGACCTCCATCAATGTCCGGCCGGATTTCTGGCTCTTCCCGTTCCTGAACGTTTACGGGCTCTTCGTCAAAGCCAAGACCTCGACGGCCATCGATGCCAGCGTCTGGATCCCCGACGCCGAGAACAATTGGACGCAGCTCACGACCTTCTCGACCAAGGCGGACTTCGACGCCACCGGCGTCGGCTTCGGGCTGACCCCGACCGTCGGCATCGGCCACTACTGGCTGGCCCTGGACATGAATTGGCTCTGGACCGACGTGAGCGCCCTGGATAAGCCGGTCACCACTTTCGTCTTCGGCCCCCGCTTGGGCAAGACCCTCAAGCTCAAGAAGCCCGGCAGCAATATGGCCTTTTGGGCCGGGGCGATGAGGGTGAAGTTCAGCTCGGCCACCACGGGCTCGCTGCTCCTGACGGATATCTTTCCCGAGGGCCAGCTGGACCAGCTGCAGGCCAGGGTCGACCAGGGTCTCGTTAAGGTCGACGACACCCAGCAGCAGGTCGACGCCTGGTGGAACGGGCTGTCGGAACCGGAGCAGGCGAATCCGGCCAATCAGGCCAAGTACGAGACGGCCAACCGGGCCCTGGACAAGGCCGGCCAGCTGCTGGTAGGGCTCGACGGGACCCTCAGCAATGCCGAGAACTCGTCGGTCCAGTATTCGCTCGATAAATCCCTCAAGAACATGTGGAATTTCCTCTTGGGCGCGCAGTACCAGATCAGCAGGCATTTCATGCTGCGGGCCGAGGTCGGCTTCCTGGGCAGCCGGACGCAGGTCCTCGGCGGTCTTCAATACCGGTTCGGACTGTAAGGAGCCTACCGATGAGAAAGAAGATCCTGTTGATCGCCGTCCTCCTGCTCTGCAGCCGGGCGGCGAGCGGTCAGGTCCTGATCTCTCTCTTGTTCGGCGACAAGCTGAATACCGGGAAGATCGAGTTCGGGCTGGACGGCGGAATGACCCTGACCAGGACGGACGGCCTCGACCCGTCGGGGACCCTGACCACCTGGAACCTCGGCTTCTATTTCGACATCAAGCTCAAGGACCCCGCCTGGATGGTCCATACGGGCGTCATCGTGAAATCGACGCTGGGGGCCGATCATATGCCGGTCTATTCTTTGAACGACCCAGGTCTGGACGAAGAGTTCAGCGGCGGCAGCGTCACCCGCAAGCTGAACTATTTCAATGTGCCGATCATGATCAAGTACCGGACCAAGAGCCAGATCTTCGTGGAGGGCGGGGTGCAATTGGGCTTGCTGCATAAAGCCGCGGACACTTTCTACGGTCTGGAAGTTCCGGACGGCGGAGACCTCAGCTACAAGCTGGACATCATGGACCGGTACTACCGGCTCGACGCCGGCCTGATCGTGGGCTTCGGCTACCGCCTGCTCGGCGGCAACGGCATGAACATCGGCGTGCGCTATTATCACGGCCTGGCCGATGTGGTGAAAGACGACTCGACGCCCGGCCAGTTCAACCGGGCCGTTTATTTAACGGTGGGCATTCCCATCGGGGCCGGCAAGGCGGCCAAGAAGAGTGAGGCCGCGGCCAAGTAGGCCAGGCTAGAGGTCCCCGAGGTCCTCGAGGATCTTCCGGAAGCGGACCTTCTTTTCCTCAAGGCTGAGGTCGTCCACGAGCGGCACCAGGACGTCGCGGAGGTCCCGGCTCAGGGCGTTGTCGAGCCATTCGACGGCGTGGGCGACCGCATGGGGGGTGCCGCTTCGGATGTTCTGAAAGGCCCGGCGGACGTCCTTCTGCGGGTAAGAGAATCCCAGCAGCTTGAAGATGTCGGCGAACGTAGCCTCCAGGTTCCGGGCCAGGAGATGCCGGAGCCGCAGCTCTTCCGGGCCCTGCCCGTCCCGGTGCAGGTCGAGGAAATCCCGGCAGAACTTCTTGATGAGCGCCTTGGTCTTCCTTCTGGCCGCGGCCGCGGACAGGGGGATCGGGACCTTCAAGGCCTGGAGACGGTCCAGGATGTCGATGAGCCGGCCGTCGAGCTCGCCCGAGCCGTATTGGAGCTCCTCCGCCAGGATCCGGACCGCCCGCGGGGTCCCGATCCGGCCCAAGACCTCGACGATGGCCGAACGCACGAGGATTTCCGTGGCGGGGTCGCGCAGGCCCGCTTCGAGCGCTCCGACGGCCGCCTCCCCGTAGGCCTGAAGGGCGTGGAGCGCGTCCTCGAGCGTGCCGACCCGGCGCAGCCTGCGGATGATGGCCGGAATGAATTCCTCTCTCTTGAGCCTGGCCGCGCTGTTCAAGGCCAAGGCCGCGACGGCCGGACTCTCGTCGCCGATGAGCCGGGTGAGACAACCGGCCAGGAGCGAATCGGGCGCCATCAGGCCGATGGCCTTGGCCAGCTCCATCTTCTCGACCTCGGCGCCCGGCCCCCGGTCCAGGAGCCTCTCGGCGTACGAACTCATCACCTGCTGATAGGTCTCGGACGACAGGATGATGGGGATCTCGGAGATGAGATCGTCCAGAGGAAGGTCGTCGAGCGCCTCCGGGACGAGGGCCGACGCGCCGGGCTCGAGCCGGTCGCTCAGGGCCCTGGCCTGGACCTCCTCGGACTTGACGGCGATGGCGTTCTTGAGCTCCGGGCTGAGCTTTCGCTGGGCCAGGAGGTCGAAGAGATGGAGCGCATAGAGGGCCGAGCTGTAGTTCCGGCTGTCGATGGTGTCGAAGACCAGCTTGGCATATTCGACGTCGACCTTGTCGGCGATGATCTCTTCGCCCCGGTCCCACAGCGGCTGGATGTTCTCCTTGACCGCGGCCAGGTAGGCCTTCCCGAGCTTGCGGGCGAACAGGAACCAGGGGATGAGGAAGGCGATGACGACCGGGCTCAGGTAGCGGGCCAGCTGAGGATCCCACCGGGGGGTCAGAAAATCGACTTCCTTGTTAAGAGCCAGGGCGGCAATAAGGAGAACGACCGCCCCGGCCAGCTTGGCGAGCTGGCTGACGAACATTTCGATGAAGGCCTTGGCCTTATGCCGGAGACGCTCCGGCACCGGGATGTAGAGGATCTCGCGAAAAGGATGGTTCACGGAATAGGCCAGGCCTTCGTCGAGGCTCCTGATAAAAATGCCCGAGAACAGGCCGAAGGGGACGGCCAGGACGGCCGCCGATCCCGCCAGGAGCAGGACGGGCGTCAGGAGCAGGGCCCGCGCCGCCGCGAGCTTCCTCAGGACGAATCCCGCCATCAGGAAGTTCAGGATGAACGCGAAGACGGTCAATGCCGCCTCGAAGAGGCCGAAAAACGCCTGCAGGGTTTCCCGCTTTGTGAAATGAAGGTAGGCGGAGGAAAGGAACTGGAACTCGACGCACGTGGAGACGATGATCCCGATGGCGACGATGGCAGCGAGCAGAGCCAGAAACCTGTTTTGCCGGACCTCGCGGAAGCTCTCGACGAGACCGGGCCGAGGTTCCGGCGGCGATGCCGGAGCGGCCCGGCCCGGGCCCGCCTCCGAGGGCCGTGATCCATGAAGCCTGAAAATGGCGCCGACGACGGCCACACAGCCGACGAGCATGGCGCAGGCCAGGGGCATCAGCACGTCCTCGAGGGGCTTCTCGGAAAGGAACACGACCAGCAGGCCGCCGAAGACGCTGCCCAGAATGCCGCCGCCGTTGAGGAAGAAGATCAAACGCCGGGCCTGCCGGGGATTATAGACATCGTTGACCGTCATCCAGAAACCGGTGATGAGGACGATGATCAGAACGCTCGCCCAGATCCAAAAAAAGAAGTCGACGAAGGGCGTTCGCCGGCCGAACTCGGTCTTCAGGAGCCACTGGATAAGGAGTCCCGTGATGGCGAAGAAGACCAGGCTGGGGCAGATCAGGGCCCGGACGGTCCTCCGGGCCTGCAGTCTCGAATGAAGGAAGACGATCAAGCCCGTCGCGACGACGGCGAGGAGGTAGGCGACCGGAAGCCAGCCCACGCCCCATTTGAAAACGAAGTTGGTCGTCCGGAGGGCGTTGATGATCGTGTAGGGCGCGGCGATGAGGAAGAAGTAGAAGAAGATCAGGACGGCGAGCGTCCTCTCGCGGGGCTTGATCTTGGCGACCCGGCGCAGGACGGTGTCGGACCGTTTGGTGTCGATGCCGTTCCCCCCTCAGGGCGGACTCACTTCTCCAAGGCGGCCAGGCGCGCCCTGGCCAGTCCCGGCTCGAGCAGGTCGGGGTCCGCGTTCGTCCAGATCTCGAGGAACTTCCGGTAATGCTCGATGGCCTTGGCCTTGTCGCCCTTCTTTTCGTAGAGCCCCGCCACACGGAAATGATAAATGGGGTTGATCAGGCGCCGGAGGCCTGTCCCCGGCCCGGTGGTCATGAGCAGGCGGTATTCCTCGATGGCCTTGTCGGTCTCGCCACGCCGGGACAGAAGCTCGGCGATGCCGAACAAGGCCAGGGGCATGTTGTGGCCACCGAGGGATAAGAGGTTGAAATTCAAATTGGGATTGACGACCTCGAACATCCGGGGCAGAGCGGCCTCGCGGAGCGCCGCTTCGTCATCGCCCCGCCCGAGATACATCAGGATCAGGAAAGAACGGCGCATGGCCGCGCTCCAGGGGCGCAAATTCTCCGGAGGGGCGATGCGGTCGAGTTCGGCCATAACCTTGTCTGTCGTGGCCGTATCCCCCCATCGAATGTCCCAATAGAGTTGTCCTGTGCGCCAGGCGACTTGAGCGCTGGCCGACACTGGTTCGAGGATCCGGCGGGCCAGATCGAAATCATCGCGAGCCAGCTCCCTCTCCCCCATATCGCAACGTATGAAGCCCCGGATGACGAGGATAAGGCCTTCGCGGAACGTGCTCTTGCTCGACCTGGCCAGTGCCAGCCCCGCCTCCAGGCGCTCGAACGCAAGGGCCCGGCGCCCGATCAGATAGTTGATGATGCCCTGCCAGGCGGGACCTTCGGCGCGAAAGGCGTCGGACGTGACGGAGGTCATGTACCGTTCGAGCCAGTCAAGCGCCCCGTCGTAGTCCTCCTTCAGGGCCAGCATGTAGGCGATGGGCCCCTCCGATCCGTACCAATTGTCCAAGGCCTTGGCTTTCTTGTATTTGTCGATGGCCTCGTCGTACCGGCCCCGCAAGAACAGGAGCAGACCGAGTGAATCGAGGGGATTGAACTGGTCCGGCGCAACGGCGACGTAGCGCTCGAGCGCGGTTTGGGCCCCGGCGAAGTCGGACCTCCGGAGGAGCGCGAACGCCATCTGGTTCAGGGCGATGCCGTATTCGGGATCGAGCGCCAGGGCGGCTTTATACTCGGCGATCTCGCCATCGGGATCGGTCTTTCCCAGGACGATCCCCAGCTCGACGTGGAAATCCTTCTCGGACGGATATTTCGAGACCAACGACCGGAGCAAGTCCGCCGTTTTCCGCTCATCCCTTTCGATCCGCCAGGCATATTTGGCCTCGATCAGCATCCGCTCCTTCTCGGGGGCGCGGGCCGCCAGCTCCTTGGCCTTCCGATAGGCGGCCTGAACTCTCTCCCAGTTGCCTTCCCGCTCGAGCGTCTGAGCGAGGCGCACGTAGGCGATAGCGAACTCCGGATCGAGCGCGACGGCTCTTTCGAAGGACTTCCGGGCCTCGGGCTCCTCGAACCGGTCGAGCTGTTCCCTTCCCTGGAGATAGGCGGCGTAGGCTTCGGTCGAGTGCGTTGTGACCTCGGCGACGGCCATGCGGGTCGAGTCTAGCTTTTGCCCGGCGACGCCCATGCCCTGGGCGATGAGACGGCTGAGCTCGTCGATGTGGGTGTTGAGGATGCTGTCCTCGCCCGTGCCCCGGGCCGCGGCGGTCTTGACGATCTTGCGGGAATCGGTATCGAGGAGCTTGAACTCCGTGACGAACGTGTCGCCGAGCTTGGAAAAGCTGCCGACGACGATGAAGGCCACACCTTCGCGGCGGCAGAAGGCGAAGCCTGAATCCCCGTCGACCATGTCGACGCCCTTTTGTCCCATCTGGCTCAGGACGTCGCGCATGCGCTCCCAGGTGGAGACCTGGAAGAGACCGGTGTTCTCGAGGTTGGTGATCAGGAGGCTGGGGATGACCTTGCGCATGGGGTCGTACTTCGGGTCCCCGGTCTGGTTCTCGAAGGCGACGACGACGACGGACCCCGGGATCTTGGCCGCGGCCTTGCCGGCCCCGGTCTTCTTTAAAACGGGAAGCAGGAAGATAGCGGTGGCGATCAGGACGACAAGCGCGACGCCCGGCCAGACCAGCCGTTTCACCGGAAACTTGACCGTGATCTCCCGCGACGTCGCCGGCTTCCGCCGCGGGATCACGCGCGACCCCGACGGGAGCGCCGCGGCCACGGCCTCCAAGTCAGCTCTCAAGTCCGCGGCGGATGGGTAGCGGCGGTCCTTGTCCTTCTCCAGGCATCTCAGGATGATCTTGGATAGATCTCCGGGCAGGCCCGGGGCGAAAGACTTCGGATCGGGCGGCCGCTCGGTCTTGTGCTTGAGCGCCACGGCCAAGGCGGTATCGCCTTCGAACGGCAGCTGGCCTGTGGCCATCTCGAAAAGCATGACGCCCATGGAATAGAGGTCCGACCGGCCGTCCACGTCCTGACCTTCGGTCTGCTCCGGGGACATGTAGTCCGGCGTCCCGACCATGCTCCCCGTGTCGGTGATCCCCCGAGAGCGGGCGCTCCGGGCGATGCCGAAATCCATGATCCGGGCGTGGCCTTCCTTGTCGACCAGGATGTTGGCCGGCTTGAGGTCCCGGTGGACGACGCCGAGGCGATGGGCCTCTTCGAGCCCGTCGCAGATCTGGACGGTGAGACCCACGGCCTGGGCCGGGCTCATGGCCCCCATCATCCGGAGGATGCTCTTGAGGTCTTCCCCGGGCACGAACTCCATGGTGATGTAGAGCCGCCCCCCGTCTTCGCCGAGGTCGAACATGCGGCAGACATTGCGGTGGGAGATCCGGCGGGCCGCCGTGAGCTCATGGCTGAAGCGATCGAGCGATCGCCCGTCGGCCTCGAGCCCGGACCGGAGCACCTTGACGGCGATCTTCTCGCCCGTCCGGGTGTCGAGGGCCTTGAAGACGTGGCCCATGCCGCCCTGGCCCAGGTCCTCGATGATCTGGTATCGGCCGGCGAACAGGGCCCCGGGCGAGAGCTCCTGGATGGGTCGTGTCAGGGTCTGGGTCAGGGTTACGCCGGTGTCCGGCGTGCCGGGCAGGGCGGACGCGCAGGTCTTGCAGAAGCGGGAGTCCCGCGTGTTCTCCGTCGAGCATTTGAGGCAGGTGACGGTCATCGGGCTATTCCCCTGGTGCGGGGGAGAATATCAGAACTCCCTGGGGGGCGTCAATTTCGGCCCCCACCCTGCCGCTAGAAGCTGAAGCGCATGCCCAGCCGGCCCGAGATCGGGGGATAGAACAGCCCGTCCATCCCGAAGGCGTTGTTGGGGACGTAGCCGACGCTCTCGTCGAGCTGCCAGTCCCCGGACAGGATCATGTCCTCGGTCACCGTCAGGTTGTAAAGGTTGCGGAACGGCATATAGGCCGTGGCGGTCGCGATGTTGAAGACATTGTCGATGTTGACGTTGAAGGCCAGCGACGTCTTCCCCATCCGGAAGGTGTATTCCGCGTAGAGATTGAAGAGCCACAGGAACGGCGTGCGCCCCAGGTTGCCCCTGTTATAGGGCATGTATTCGTCGTTGTCGAGGCTCCAGTATTCCGTCATCGGCCTGCCGCTCATGGCGTTGATCAGCGTGCCGAAGGTCAGTCCGAACGGGAGCGTGTAAGCGCCGTAGAGCTTGAAGACGTGCGGCCGGTCCGTGGCCAGCCCCCCGTCGATCGGAAGGAGGGCCTTGTCGTATGCGAGATACCAGGTGTCGAAGTTGCGCTCCACGTTGGGGCTATTCCGCCCGGTCCCGTCCTTGTTGTACTCGTCCGAGCTGGCCAGGCCGGAGTAATTGCCCGAGAGATGGCTCCAGGTGTAGGAGAAGCCGCCGAACCAGTTCCTGGAAAACCTCTTGTCGAGGCTGAGATTGAGGCCCCAGTATTCCCGCTTGGCCCTGGGCACGGCCGGGTACTTATCGTCGAACTCCCCGCCCTCCGAAATGGGCCGGGAATAGCCGTAGCCCGGGTTCGTCTCGTACCAGAAGATCTCCTGCCCGGTGATGACGCCGACGTCCTCGATGGCATAGCGCAGGTGCTTCTGGATAAGGCGGACGGTACCGGAGAGGTCCTCCGCGAGCTTCTTCTCGAGCCCGAACGAGATCTCCTGCTGGCTCATGGGCTTCAGCTCGGGATCGACGGAGCTCGGGTCGAAGTAGGAGGTATTGAGGCTCAGCAGCAGCGTCCCGGGATAAACGCCGTCGACACCGATCTTGTCCCATTCATAGCTGTCCAGCGTGTAATAGGCGACGCCGGACGTTCGCCCGCCGAACGCCACGGCCGCCGTGTAGAGCTTCATGACGTCGTAGTAGATGCCGTAGCTGCCGAAGACCTTGAGGTTGGAATCCCCGGTGACGTCATAGATGAACCCGAGGCGGGGCGCCAGCTTTTCCCCGAAATCGAAGTCGATCGGCTTGACGCCCTCGAAGGCCGGGTCGCTGGTGTAGGCGGGGATGTATTCGTTCTCCGCCCTGAGGCCGAGGTTCAGGGTCAGCCGGCCCTTGATCGTCCAGCTGTCCTGGAGATACAGGGCCCAGCGGTCCGAATGGGCCCTGAAAAAGAAGCCGTAGGGGCCCGTCTCTTCGTTCCCCATTACGCCGTAGTAGCCGTACGTCCCGCGGCCGTAGTTCACGCCCAGCGAGATGAGGGACCGGTTCCAGGCCAAGCCGATATTCGGGTAGTCCGGATATTTGTAACCCGACTGCCAATCCTCGGTCGTCCGAGACCATTGGGCCCCGAATTTCCAGGCGTGTTCGCCGGCCAGGTTGAGATAGTACGTGAGATCGCCGCCGGCATACGATTTCTGAGCCAGCTTCTTCTCGATGACGTTGAGTGCGTCCACGGCCATGTTCGCCCAGCCCCGCGGCCGGATGTATTCCTCGGGGATATCGGGGAAGACCGAATTGCCCGTCCCGCCGTGGGCGTAGCGGGGAGAGCTCGGTTGGACGAGCTGGCCGGTCGTGTCGGTGGAAAAGGCCCCGCCCCGAAGGCTGAACAGGAGATTGTTATTGAGGGTGAAGTCGGCGTAGGCCGCAGCCGTCCAGTAGGGATAGCCGAACCCGTAATCCGGCCAGACGGCGGTCGGGTCGCCCGTGCCGTCCCGGGGCGGCAGATCCCCTTTATAATTTTGGAGATTGGTGACAAAGCTCGCCCCGAGACGCATGAATCTGAAGGGCTGGGCCGTCAGCTTGCCCTGGGCGTTCCAGGCATAATCGCGCCGCGTGTAATTCCCCTCGGTCAGGGAAGGATCGAAGACCACGTGGCGGGTCGTCTCGAGATAGACCGGGAGGAGGGAGGTGAAGAACCACAGCTTGTCTTTGAGGATGTACCCGCCGAGGTTGAACCCGGCCTCGAAGCGATCGACGTCGTCCTTGCCGTAGAGATCCTGGTAGTTGACGTACTCGGCGACGCTGATGTCGTAGGGATTCAGGCGCAGCGTGTCCCGCTCCTTGCCGTTGAGCCCCGAACCGCTGTAATAGGCGATGACGTCGCCGTGGAAGGCGTTCCCGCCCTGCCGCGTGATGACGTTGATGACGCCGCCGAGCGAGCCGCCGTACTCGGCCTGGTAGCCGCTGGCCTTGACCTGGACCTCGTCGACGAACTCGAAGGCGACGCCCTGGCCGCGGACCCCGGTGTAGAGGTTGGTGATGTCCGTGCCGTCGACGTAGAACATGTTCTCGGCGCCCGAGGCCCCGTCGACCGAGATGCCGGAGAGCATGGGCTCGTACTGGACGCCGGGGATGGCGTTGACCAGCGTGTCGAAATCGCGGCCGCGGGGCAGGGCGCTGAAGATCTCCTTGGTCATGGTCTGGCCCTTGACGGTGCTCTTGACGTCGATGAGCGGCGACTGGCCGATGACCGTCACCTGCTCCTCGATCAGGCCGGCCTGCAGGGCCACGTTCAGCTTGACGCTCTGCTCCATCCCCACGACGATCCCGTCGCGGGCGACGGTCTTGAACCCTGGGAGAGCGAAGGTGATGCGGTAGAGGCCCGGCGTCAAGGCGAAGATGCGGTAGACGCCGTTCTCGTCGGTGACGGCCGCGGCCTGGCCGACGAGCTTGGGGCTCGTCGCTTCGACGGAGACGCCGGGGAGCGGGGCCCCTTGGTCGTCGGTGACGGTGCCGAAGATCTTGCCCGTGGGTGTCTGGGCGGGAAGGACCGCGACCATCAAGACCAACAGGATGATGAGAGCGGTGAATGCGTGTCCCGGTCGTGCCATGATTCCCTCCTTCAGGCATCAGGCGCGCGGAAAAGAACGAGGATCTTAAAGACGGCTCTTAAAGATGATGATGGCGGCTTCCACTTCCTCTTCCGCAATTATCGCGATTGTCCACGGATTCCGGGGTCAAGTCAAGCCTTAAAACCGGAATCGATCCTTCATATGTGCGACATGGAGGGCTATAATGGGCCTCTGGAGGGTTCTTCAATG
>JAPKZE010000022.1 GCA_026393955.1 Candidatus Aminicenantota bacterium | reverse complement strand
GACCTCGGACAACCCATACTGGCACGAAGGCCTGCGGGTCGCGGATGTGCTCGCGCGGCGGGACCCCGGCGGCTGCCTCGTCGAATGCACCCTGTCCAACTTGGAGACGGGGGAGCCGGGCCTGACCTACCTCGAAGCCGCCTTCCGGGCCCGGTGGAATGCTGTGGCGGCGAGCAAGGGGGCCCTGGTCGTCGGCCTGGCCGGGCTCAAAGCGCTGGCCGCGGAGCACAGCGTGTCCCTCAAGTTCAGCGGAGCCACGGCCGCGGCGCTGCCGACCCTTGACGTCGGTCTGTTCTCGCTTGCCGGGGCCCGGATCGAGGGCATCCAGGGCGTCCTCAACGGGACGACGAATTACATCCTGACGCGCATGGGCGAGGGCCTGGAATACGGCGAGGCCCTCAAGGAAGCCCAGGACAAGGGCATCGCCGAGCCCGATCCGGCCCACGACGTCGGCGGCTGGGACAGCGCCTGCAAGATCCTGCTCATCACCAACGCCTGTCTCGACGCGGATCACGTCCTGAAGGACGTCCATGTCACGGGCATCACCGGGCTGGACGCGGATTTCGTCCGCTCCGCCCGCCGCGAGGGACGGTCCGTCAAGCTCCTGGCCACGGCCGCGCCGGGCCGCCGCGACGGCCGCTGGAGCCTCGACGTCCGGCCGTCGCTCATCGAAGCCTCGCACCCGCTCGTCCACGTCAACGGCACGGAGAAGGGCATCACGTTCCTCACGGACTCGATGGGGTCCGTGACCGTGACCGGCGGCCGCTCCAACCCGCGCGGCGCCGCCGCCGCCCTGCTCAAGGATATCATCAACATCTACCGACCGCCGTTCTAGCCGCCGGCGCGTTGACCGCACCGCCCTTTTCTGGTAACGTTGGCTTTCCATAAGATTCAGGAGCCAGGGATCGGAGAGGTGTCCGAGCGGTTTAAGGAGCACGCTTGGAAAGCGTGTGTGTGCCGTAAGGTGCACCGCGGGTTCGAATCCCGCCCTCTCCGCCATTCAACAGCCGCGTAAAGGAGCCAGGACATGGACAGCAAGGATCTCATCCAGGTCGAAGATATCTACGGCGCCCACAACTACCATCCTCTCGACGTCGTCGTCGGCAAAGCCCAGGGCATCTGGATGCACGACGTCGACGGCCGCAAATATCTCGACTTCCTGAGCGCGTATTCGGCCGTCAACCAGGGCCACCGGCACCCGCGCATCGTCAAAGCCCTGATCGAGCAGGCCAAGAAGCTGACCTTGACCTCGCGGGCCTTCCGCAACGACCAGTGGCCCATGCTGGCCAAGGAGATCTGCGACCTGACGGGCTACACCATGGTCCTGCCCATGAACTCGGGCGCGGAGGCCGTGGAAACGGCCGTCAAGACGGCCCGCAAATGGGCCTACCAGAAGAAGGGCGTGCCCCAGGACCAGGCCGAGATCATCGCCTGCTCCAACAACTTCCACGGCCGGACGGTCACGGTCATCAGCTTCTCGACCGAGCCGCTCTACCGGAAGGACTTCGGCCCGTTCACACCCGGCTTCTCCATCATTCCGTTCGGCGACGCCGAGGCCCTGGAAAAGGCTATCACACCGCACACGGCCGCTTTCATGGTCGAGCCCATCCAGGCCGAGGCCGGCATCCTGATCCCGCCCGACGGCTACCTGAAGAGAGCGGCCGAGATCTGCAAGAGGAACAACGTTCTCCTCATCGCCGACGAGATCCAGACGGGCCTCGGCCGGACCGGCAAGCTGTTCGCCTCCGAATACGAGGGCGTGCGGCCCGACATGATGGTCATCGGCAAGTCCCTGGGCGGCGGCTGCTATCCCGTCTCGGCGGTCCTGGCCGACCGCGAGATCCTCGGCGTCTACAAGCCCGGCGAACACGGCTCGACCTTCGGCGGCAATCCCCTCGGCTGCGCCGTGGCCCGCGAGAGCCTGCGCGTCATCCAGGATGAGAAGCTGGTCGAGAACGCGGCCGAACGCGGCGCGTCCTTCCTGGAAAAATTGCACAAGGTCCGGAGCCGGCACATCAAAGAGGTCCGCGGCCGCGGACTTCTCATCGGCGTCGAGCTCCATCCTGCCGCGGGCGGCGCCCGCCGCTTCTGCGAGGAGCTGATGAAAGAAGGGCTCCTCTGCAAGGAAACCCACGACAATGTCATCCGCTTCGCTCCGCCCCTCATCATCAGGGAGAAGGACCTCAACTGGGCCCTCAAGCGCATCAAGACCGTCTTCAGACGACTAACCTGATACGGACGGTCCGATCATCCGGGCTGTCCATTTTTGAGGACGGTCCGGCCCGCCTCTGGCCCGAAATTTAGCCGGGGTGCCCTTTGGCACACTCCTTGCATTTAAGTAGGCTAGGAGGACAGCGATGAAAAGAATGATCGGATTCCTCATCTGCGGGGCTCTCGTGGCGCTGGCTGGGATGTCCTGTGTCTACGTCCCGTACGAACAGTCTTCCCCTCCGCCAAGAAACGACGAGCCTTACGATCGCTACGACAACCTTGATACCGCTTACTTCTACAACGAGCTCCAGCCGTACGGCATCTGGGTCTCTTACCAACCCTATGGTTATGTCTGGATCCCCGGCGAGGTCGGCTACAGCTGGCGACCCTACACTCGGGGCCATTGGGTCTGGACCGACTACGGCTGGACATGGGTCTCGGCCGAGCGCTGGGGCTGGATCGCGTTCCACTACGGCCGCTGGGGCTGGGACCGGCATATGGGCTGGTTCTGGGTCCCCGATATCGTCTGGGGCCCGGCCTGGGTGGCCTGGCGCTGGGGCGATGCGCATATCGGCTGGGCGCCCCTGCCCCCGGGAGGCGATTTCGTTCCCGGGAGGGGCTTCCCGCCCGGTCACCGCTGGGACATCCCGGGCCACTGCTGGAATTTCGCCCGGGGCCGGGACTTCATGGAAGGGACGATCGACCGTTGGATCCTGCCGGGCGAGCGTAACACCACCCTCATCGACAGGACCCGTTTCGAGGTTAACATCTCCGAGCGCGGCGGCCGCATCGTCGACGACGGCGTGGACGTCGAGGAGATCCGCCGCCAGACCGGCCGGACGGTCGAGCGCCTGACCCTCAAGGACGCGACCCGGCCCGGTCCCGCGCAGGAGGAGGGACGCGACCTGGTCGTCTCCAGGCCGACCGTTCGCCGGAACGACGCGGCCAAGCCCCGGCAGGTCGTCGATCAAGCCAAGGCCGAGAAGGACCTCAGCGGCGAGTCGAGCAGCCGCATCTACCGCCGGGCGCCCCGGAACGAGGATGAGGCCGTGCGCGAGGCCCACGATCAGGAGCGCCAGCTCATGAGCGAAAGCCAGGAGACGGAGATCGGCGTGATCCGCCGTAGGGCCGAGGAAGACAAGACCAAGATCCAAAACCCCGCCGAGAAGAAGAAAGTCGACGATCAGGCCGCGACCCGGGTCTCAGAACTGAAAAAGAAGCACGAACAGGAGAAGGCCGAGCTCGAGAAGCGGCAGAAGGCCGAGGACGAGAAGGCCAAGAAGGCGCCTGTCAAGCGGAAGACCGCAGTCGACAAAAGCTAACGGGCCCGACGGGCCCGGACCGTCGCCGCCAAGGCGGCGGCCAGAACGACCGCCCCTCCCAAGACCGTTCTCAGGGAGGGGCTTTCTTTGAGGAAGACCAGGGCGAGGAGAATGCCGTAGACCGGCTCGAGCGAGCTCAGGATGCTCGCCGTCCGGGCCCCGACCTTTTTCATCCCGTTGATAAACAGCGTGTGGGCGGCCGCCGTGCAGAAAACGCCCAGCACGGCGATGAGCGCCCAATCCCGGCCGGAGTGAGGGAGGCCGGTCCGCAAGACCGCGGGGACCAGGACGAGGGCGGCCAGGAGGTCCTGGTAAAATGCGATCGTCAGACTGGAATGCCGGCCGGCCAGCGTCCGGTTGAGGACCGAGAGGAAGGCGAAGGTCAGGCCCGCGCCGAGCCCCCAGAGGACGCCCCGGACGACGGTGTCGGAGAGATCGAAACCGGGCACGATCAGGCCGATGCCGAGAACGCAGAGGAAGGCATAGACGAGGCTTCCGGGATCCCATTTCTCCCGGGCCAGCAGGGGCTCGAGGAAGGCCGTGAAGACTGGGAAGCTCGAATAGGCCAGGAGCCCGACGGCGACGGAAGAGACTTGGACGGACCGGAAGAACATCGTCCAGTGGACGGCCAGCACCAGGCCGCAGAGGCCGAGCAGGACGAGGTCCCGGGGCGGCTTGACGCGGAAAGGCGTCCGCCGCAGGCGCATGACCGCGGCCAGGGCCAGGCTGGCGAACAGGACCCGGCCGAAGACGATCAGGACGGCCGGCAGGGCCAGCCATTTCCCGAACAGGCCGGGGAAGCCGAAGAGAAAGACCGCCAGGTGGATCTCGGCGAGGCTGCGGGAGCGCGTCGGCACGGCGACATTATATTCCTTTTCTTTGCTATCGGATCGATTTGTGCTAAGATAAACCTTACTTTTTCAGGGGAGATAGGCGGTTTGTTTCTCCCCTCCGCGGACGGACGAAAACCCATGTCTTACGAGATATTCGCCCGGAAATACAGGCCCTGGAAGTTCGAGGAGGTCGTCGGACAGCTGTCCGTCGTCCGCACCATCCAGAACGCCATCGCCTCGAGCCGCATCGCCCAGGCCTATCTGTTCTCGGGGGTCCGCGGGACCGGCAAGACGACCGTGGCCCGCATTCTGGCCAAGGCCCTCAACTGCGCCGACGGCCCGACGGCTCACCCCTGTCCCGACCGTGAGCATCCCTGCCAGTTCTGCAAGGCCATCCACGAGGGGAACGCCATCGACGTCCTCGAGATCGACGGGGCCTCCAACCGCCAGGTCGACGACATCGAGCCCATTCGCGAGATGGTCAAGTACAAGCCGGCCTACACGCGGACCAAGGTCCTCATCATCGATGAAGTCCACATGCTCTCGACGCACGCCTTCAACGCCCTCCTGAAGACGCTCGAGGAGCCGCCGCCGAACACGGTCTTCATCTTCGCCACGACCGAGTTCAACAAGGTCCCGGCGACCATCGTCTCCCGCTGCCAGCACTTCGAGTTCCGCAAGATCTCCCACAAGGACATCATCAACCATCTCATGGAGATCACCCGGAGGGAAGGGATCACCATCACCCCGGCCGGGCTGGCCCTCATCGCCGAGGCGGCCGACGGCAGCATGCGCGACGCCCAGAGCCTGCTCGACCAGGCCGTGGCCTTCAGCGGCGAGAACATCGGGGACGAGGACCTCAAGACCATCCTCGGGACGATCGGCCAGGACTTGCTCATGCGCTTTTCCTCGGTCATCCTCGACGAAACGCCCGGGGAGGTCTTCGGCCTCGTCGAGACCGTCGTCGCGGCCGGCTACGACCTGCGCTTCGTATTCGGCAAGCTCATCGAGCACTTCCGGGCCCTTCTCCTCGTCCGTTCAGTCGAGAAGCCGGAGGACCTCCTGGCCCTGAGCCCCGAAGGCCTGGCGGCCTTGAGAGCCGAGTCGGCCAAGGCCGGTCCGGAGGACCTGCTCCGGTACCTGCTCGCCATGCAGCAGGCCGAGCCGGGACTGAAGTACTCGACGATGCCGAGGATCTATTTCGAGGCCTTCCTCGTCAAGCTCTGTCACTTCCGCAAGATCGTCCCCCTCCGGGACCTCATCAAGGACGTGGAAGCCCTCAAGGAGAGCGGCCCGAAGCCGCCCATCCGGCCGTCCGGGACCGCGCCCAAGCCGGCCGTCCCGGCGGGAGGCGCTTCGCGGCCCGCTCCCGGCAGCGGGCCGGGGCCCGGGCCGGAGGCAGCTCCGCCCAAGGCCGCCGCCTCGGCGCCTAAGGACGTCTTCGCCCGCGTCCTCGAGAAGCTGGCCGGCGACCGGGCCCCCCTGGCCGCCCTGCTGGGGCAGTACTCGTCCGTCATATTCAAGGACAACGTCATCGAGGTCATTTTCGGCAGCGGCCGGGGGTTCTTCGTCACCAGCATCCAGGAAAAGGACATCCGGGCCGTCGAGCGGGCCGCCTCCGAGGTCCTGGGCCGGGAGACCAAGGTCCGCTTCGCCGAAGAGAACGCCACGGACGGCGGCCCCATCCGGCCGGGACGGGAGCTCGAGTCGGCCATGAAGGACCCGGCCGTCCAGTTCTTCATGGACACCTTCAAGGCCCAGGTCCTGTCGGCCGATCCCGTCGCCGCCTCGCGCGACGCCGGGCCCAAGGGCCGGGGCCCGAAGGAGAAGGACTCATGAAGAACGTCATGGACCTCCAGAAGATGCTCAAGTCGGCCAAGGAGATGCAGGACCGTCTTCAGAAGGAGATGGCCGCCCTGCGGACCGAAGGGTCGAGCGGCGGGGGTATGGTCACCGTCGTCCTCGACGGCCACAAGGCCCTGCAGTCCATCCGCATCGACCCGGAGGTGGCGGGACGCGAGGACGTGGAGATGCTCCAGGACCTCATCGTCGCGGCCTTCAACGACGGGGCGGCCAAGGTGGACGAAGCCCTGGCCGAGAAGCTCGGCGGCCTGGGCGCCGGCCTGAAGATCCCGGGACTCGGCTGATGTTCGAATACGCCCAGCCCCTCCACGACCTCATCGAGGAGCTCCGCCACATCCCCGGCATCGGGGCCAAGACGGCCCAGCGCATCGCCTTCTATTTCCTGGGCCTGCCGACCGAGGACGCCGACCGTCTGGCCGAGGCCATCCGCGAGGCCAAGCGCAAGATCTTCTATTGCGCCCGCTGCAACAACATCACCCACGTCGATCCCTGCCTGATCTGCTCCGACGAGCACCGCTCGGACGAATCCCTGTGCATCGTCGAGGAGCCGTTCAACATCTCCTCGATCGAGAGGACCGGGGCCTACAACGGCCGCTACCACGTCCTCCTCGGCGCCCTGTCGCCGCTCAAGGGGAGGGGCCCGGACGAGCTCCGGCTGGGCAAGCTGACCAAGCGCCTCGAGGCGGGCGCCTTCAAGGAGATCATCATCGCCACGAACCCCACCGTGGAGGGGGAGGCCACGGCCCTCTACCTCCTCCGCGTGCTCAAGGATTACGGCATCCGGATCACCCGCCTGGCCATGGGTCTGCCGGTGGGCTCGGACCTCGATTTCGCCGACCAGGTGACCATCAAGAAGGCCCTGGAGGGGCGCACGGAGCTCAAAGAGTAGCCCGATACGTCGCGGACGACGTTCGATCATACCGCAGTAAGGAGTTATCCATGGATCTGAAGAAGAATATGCAGACGATCGACGGAAACCAGGCGGCGACTCACGTCGCCTACGCGTATTCCGAGGTCGCGGCCATCTATCCCATCACTCCCTCCTCGACGATGGGGGAGCTGGCCGACGAGTGGTCCGCCCACGACCGGAAGAACATCTTCGGCCAGCGGGTGGACGTCACCGAGATGCAGTCGGAAGGCGGCGCGTCCGGCGCGGTGCACGGCTCGCTCTCGGCCGGCGCCCTGACGACGACCTTCACCGCGTCCCAGGGCCTGATGCTCATGCTCCCGAACATGCACAAGATCGCCGGCGAGATGCTGCCGACCGTTTTCCTGGTCTCCGCCCGCTCGCTGGCCTGCCAGGCCCTGTCCATCTTCGGCGACCACAGCGACGTCATGGCCGCCCGCAACACCGGTTTCGCCATGACCTGCGCCGGCTCCGTCCAGGAGGCCCAGGACCTGGCCATCGTCGCCCACCTCTCGACCCTGCGGACCAAGATCCCCTTTCTCCACTTCTTCGACGGTTTCCGGACCTCCAACGTCGTCGAGAAGGTCGACCTCGTGTCGTACGAGACTCTGAAAGCGCTGTTCGAGCCCCAGTACCTCGAGGACTTCCGGAAGCGCTCGCTGAATCCCGAGCGCCCCATGCAGAAGGTCGGCCAGCAGAATCCGGACGTTTACTTCCAAGGCCGGGAAACGGTCAACAAGTACTACGACGAGTGCCCGGGCCTCGTCCAGCACTATATGGACAAGGTCGCCCAGGCCATCGGCCGTCAGTATCACCTCTTCGATTACTTCGGCGCGCCCGACGCCGACAAGGTCATCGTCATGATGGGCTCAGGCGCCGAGACGGCCGAAGAAACGATCAATTCCCTCAATGCCGGCGGCGCCAAGCTCGGCCTGATCAAGGTCCGCCTCTACCGGCCCTTCGACGCGGCCGCGCTCGCGGCGGCCCTGCCCGCCTCGGCCAAGAAGATCGCGGTGCTCGACCGCACCAAGGAGCCCGGCTCGATCGGCGAGCCGCTCTACCTCGACGTCATGGTGGCCCTGGCCGGCCGTCCGCTCAAGATCATCGGCGGCCGCTACGGCCTCTCTTCCAAGGAATTCACGCCGGCCATGGTCAAGGCCGTCTACGAGCATCTCGACGGCAAAGCCACCCACGGCTTCACCGTCGGCATCACGGACGACGTCACCCACACCTCGATCCCCGTCGGCCCGGTCCTCGACACCGAGCTCCCCGGCACGGTCCGCTGCAAGTTCTTCGGCTACGGCTCGGACGGCACCGTCGGCGCCAACAAGAACTCGATCAAGATCATCGCCGACCACACGGACATGTACGGCCAGGGCTATTTCCAGTACGACTCCAAGAAATCGGGCGGCGTCACCATCTCCCACCTCCGCTTCGGCAAGAGCCCGATCCAATCGCAGTACTTCCTCAACACGGTCGATTTCGTCGCCCTGCACAAGCCCTCCTACATCGGCCGGCTGGATATCCTCGAAGGCATCCGCGAAGGCGGGGTGTTCCTCCTCAACTGCGATTGGAGCGCTTCCGAGGTCTTCGAGCACCTGACCGAGGACATGCAGCGGACGATCATCGACAAAAAGATCAGGGTCTTCACCATCGACGCCCTGAAGATCGCCGGCGAGCTCGGCCTGGGCCTGCGCATCAACACGCTCATGCAGGCCTGCTTCTTCAAGCTCTCGGGGGTCCTGCCCGAGACCGAGGCCATCGCCCTGATGAAGAAGGCCGCCGAGAAGACCTACGGCCGCAAGGGCCAGGACGTCGTTCAGATGAATTGGAACGCCATCGACCGGGCCGCCGCGGCTCTCGAAGCCGTGCCTGTCCCGGCCAAGATCACCAAGTCGGCCCCGGTCACCAAGATCGTCCCCGATGACGCCAGCGCCTATGCCCGGGAGGTCATCGATCCGGTGACGCGGTTCAAGGGCGACCTCCTGCCCGTCTCCAAGATGCCGCTCGACGGGGCCACTCCGACGGCCACGGCGCGCCTGGAGAAGCGCGGTATCGCCACCGAATGTCCCCGGTGGCTCCCCGAGAACTGCATTCAGTGCAACCAGTGCAACTTCGTCTGCCCGCACGCGACCATCCGGGCCAAGCAGATCGCGCCCGCCGACCTCGCCGGCGCTCCCGAGGGCTTCGTCACCATCAAGTCCAATACCAAGAACGAGCGCGGCCTCCTGTACCGCGAGCAATGCTACATCGAGGACTGCGTCGGCTGCGGCTCGTGCGCCCAGGTCTGCCCGGCCAAGGTCAAGGCCCTGGTCATGACCCCGATCGCCGAGCTGCGCGCGGCCGGCGAGGCCAAGAAGGCCGAGTTCTTCGACCGCCTCCCCGACAACGTCATCGACGGCATCAAGCCGGACACTCTCAAGGGCAGCCAGTTCCTCCGGCCGCTCTTCGAATTCAGCGGCGCCTGCGCCGGCTGCGGCGAGACCCCCTACGTCAAGCTCGTCACCCAGCTCTACGGCGAACGGATGATCATCGCCAACGCCACGGGCTGTTCTTCGATCTACGGCGGCACCTTCCCGACCTGCCCTTATTGCGTCACCGTCGAGGGCAAGGGCCCGGCCTGGGGCAATTCGCTCTTCGAGGACAACGCCGAATACGGCTTCGGCATGCGCCTGGCGGTCGACGCCAACCGGCGCCTGCTGGCCGCCTCGATGGAGGCCGTGATGGCCGCCGGGACCACGCCCGCGCTGGCCGGCGCCCTGGCCAAGATGAAGGCCGCCTGGACGAACGTCGGCGACGAGGCCAAGGCCGCGGCCAAGGCCGTCTGTGCCGCCTTGCCCGAGGCGCTCAAGTCCGCCAACGGAGCCAAGCCCCATCTCGCGAAGATCGCCGAGCTCAAGGACTTCCTGGTCGAAAAGAGCGTCTGGTGCATCGGGGGGGACGGCTGGGCTTACGATATCGGCTACGGCGGCCTGGACCACGTCCTGGCCATGAACCGCAAGATCAACGTCCTCGTCCTCGACACCGAGGTCTACTCGAATACCGGCGGCCAGGCCTCCAAGTCCACGCCGACCGGCTCCGTGGCCAAGTTCGCCTCGTCGGGCAAGAGGACCGCCAAGAAGAACCTGGGTCTCATGGCCATGAGCTACGGCTATGTCTACGTCGCCTCGGTCGCCATGGGCGCCAACATGATCCAGTGCCTCAAGGCCTTCCTCGAAGCCGAGGCCTACCCCGGCCCGTCGCTCATCATCGCCTATTCGCCCTGCATCAACCACGGCATCGACATGAGCAAGGCCCAGGCCGAAGAGAAGCTGGCCGTCGACACGGGCTACTGGACCCTCTATCGGTTCAACCCGCTGCTGGCGAATGAAGGCAAGAACCCGTTCCAGCTCGATTCCAAGGAGCCCAAGCTCGAATACGACGTCTTCCTCCAGAACGAAACCCGGTACAAGACGCTTGTCCAGCAATTCCCCGAGATCGCCAAGGATCTGTTCGCCCGGGCCGCCCAGGAATCGCGCAAGCGCTTCGAGGCCTACAAGAAGATGGCGGAATAAGCCCCGCCCCGCATCGTGCCCTCAGGCCCCGGGAGTGCCCGCTCCCGGGGTTTTTTATTGGACGGACGGCGCTGGCGGCATCGCCCCTGATAACCAGGCGGGGAGAAGCCGGCGCCGGCCCGAGCCGTGTTTGACATTCACGGCGCCGCGTCTTATAAATCCGTCAGAAGCATCGAATCAAGGAGGCGGACATGCGGATCACATCCCGTCGTTCCCTGGCCCTCCTGG